>NZ_JALBGB010000005.1:0-171232 GCF_022631395.1 Calidifontimicrobium sp. SYSU G02091 | reverse complement strand
TCGGTACGTCGCAAGCGCCGACCGACCGCCATCGTGGATAACCCTGCATCACCTCACTTCGCAAGCTGAAGGGAGGGTAGTCCAGTGAGCGCCGCGCGGCCGCTGCGAGGGCGCGCCTTCGCCACCGACGAGACGGGCCGCACGGCCGGGGCAACGCCATGAGTGGCTCGCCGATCGTCGACGTGCTGATCGCGGTGCTCGCCGGCGCGATCCGCGTCGGCACGCCGTTCCTGTTCGTCAGCCTCGGCGAGTGCCTCACCGAGAAGGCCGGCCGCATCAACCTCGGCCTCGAGGGCGTGCTCGTGTTCTCGGCGATGGCCGGATTCGGCGGCGCCTACCTCAGCGGCCTGTGGTGGGTCGGCGTGCTCGTGGCCGGCGCGAGCGGGGCGCTGATCGCGCTGGTGCATGGCCTGGTCAGCAGCCTGCCACGCGTCAACGACATCGCCGCCGGCATCGCCATCATGATGCTCGGCACGGGTCTGGCGTTCTATCTCGGCAAGCCGCTGATCCAGCCCCAGGCGCCGCAGGTGCCGGCGCTGCCGCTGGGCACCTGGCTCGGCGTCGATCCGGGCAGCCCGCTGCACTCGGCGCTCGGCATCAATGCGCTGTTCCCGCTCGGCGTGCTGCTCGCGATCGCGCTCGCCTGGGGGCTGAAGAACACCGGCTGGGGGCTGAAGGTGCGCATGGTCGGCGACTCGGCCGACGCCGCGCGCGCGCTCGGCACGTCGGTCATCTCAGTGCGCGTCGCGGCGACGACCGCCGGCGGCTTCATCGCCGGCCTCGGCGGCGCGTCGCTGTCGCTGTACTACCCCGGCAGCTGGAACGAAGGTCTGTCCAGCGGCCAGGGACTGATCGCGGTGGCGCTGGTGATCTTCGCGCGCTGGCACCCGGTGCGCTGCCTGTGGGCCGCGCTGCTGTTCGGCGGCGCTGGCGCGCTCGGGCCGGCGCTGCAGTCGGTGGGCGTCAGCGGCCACTACTACCTCTTCAACGCCGTGCCCTACGTGCTGACGCTGGCGATCCTGGTGTGGACCTGCTCGCCACGCCGCAGCCTGCAGGGCGCCCCGATGGAACTCAACGTCAGCCGCTGAACAAGGAGTGCACGCATGAACGGACTCGGAGGTCTCAACAAGTCGCCGCACGGCGTCGTCGTCGGACTGGTGCAGCTGCAGCTGCCGCTGGTCGAGACGCCGGCGCAGCTGAAGGCGCAGGCCGAACGCATCGCGTGGATGGTCGGCAAGGCGCGGCGCAACCTCGGCACGATGGACCTCGTCGTGTTCCCGGAATACGCGCTGCACGGGCTGTCGATGAGCACCGCCCCCGAGCTGATGGTCACGCTCGACGGCCCCGAGGTCGCGCTGTTTCGCCAGGCCTGCGTCGAACACCGCATCTGGGGCTGCTTCTCGATCATGGAAGCGAACCCGCACGGCAACCCGTACAACACCGGTCTCATCATCGACGACCGCGGGGAGCTGAGGCTGTACTACCGCAAGCTGCACCCGTGGGTGCCGGTCGAGCCGTGGGAGCCCGGCAACATGGGCGTGCCGGTGTGCGAGGGCCCCAACGGCTGCAAGCTCGCGCTGATCATCTGCCACGACGGCATGTTCCCGGAGATGGCGCGCGAGGCCGCGTACAAGGGTGCCGAGATCATCCTGCGCACGGCGGGCTACACCGCGCCGATTCGCCACGCCTGGAAGATCACGAACCAGGCCAACGCCTTCCAGAACCTCGCGCAGACCGCGAGCGTGTGCCTGTGCGGCAGCGACGGCAGCTTCGACAGCATGGGCGAAGCGATGTTCTGTCACTTCGATGGCACCGTGCTCGCCGAGGGCGGCAACCGGCCCGACGAGATCGTCACCGCCGAGCTGCGGCCCGACCTCGTGCGCGAGGCACGCGCGCTGTGGGGGGTCGAGAACAACCCCTACCAGCTGTTCCACCGCGGCTACGTGGCCGTCAAGGGCGGCGCGCAGGACTGCCCCTACTCCTTCATGCACGACATGGTCGCCGGCCGCTACCGCCTGCCGTGGGACGACACGATCGCCGTGCGCGACGGAACTCCCTGCGGCTTTGCCGCGCCCACGCGCGCCTACCGCGGCGCCGAGCCGAACCCGTTCGAAACCCCTGCCTCGTCCTCGCTCAGAAAGGCCGCGTGATGCCCACGATCGCCGCCAATCCCTACCCCTGGCCGTTCGACGGCGACCTGCGGCCGGCGAACACCGCACTCGTCGTGATCGACATGCAGACCGACTTCTGCGGCGTGGGCGGCTACGTCGACCGCATGGGTTACGACCTGTCGCTCACGCGCGCGCCGATCGGACCGATCTCGCGACTGCTCGCAGCGTGCCGCACCAAGGGCCTGCACGTGATCCACACCCGCGAAGGCCATCGCCCCGACCTGTCGGACCTGCCGGCCAACAAGCGCTGGCGCTCGCAGCGCATCGGCGCCGGCATCGGCGACCCGGGGCCCTGCGGACGCATCCTCGTGCGCGGCGAGCCGGGCTGGGAGATCATCCCCGAACTCGCGCCGGCCCCGGGCGAGCCGGTGATCGACAAGCCCGGCAAGGGCAGCTTCTGCGCCACCGACCTCGAACTGATCCTGCGCACACGCGGGATCCGCAACCTCGTGCTCACCGGCATCACGACCGACGTGTGCGTGCACACGACGATGCGCGAGGCCAACGACCGCGGCTTCGAGTGCCTGATCGTCGAAGACGGGACCGGCGCGACCGACCTCGGCAACCACCAGGCCGCGCTGAAGATGGTGACGATGCAAGGCGGCGTGTTCGGCGCCGTGTCGTCGTCGGCCGCGATCCTCGAGGCGCTGGCCGCGCTCTGATGCACCGCACGACGGCGATGACGGCGCTCGCGCTCGAGACTTACCGGCTGACGAAGCGCTTCGGCGCGTTCACCGCGCTCGACGCGGTGTCTGTGCGGGTGCGACCCGCAACGGTGCACGCGCTGCTCGGCGAGAACGGTGCCGGCAAGAGCACGCTCGTCAAGTGCATCGTCGGCTACCACCGGCCCGACGAGGGCGCCGTGCTCGTCGACGGCCGCGAGCACGACATCCACGCGCCCACCGTCGCGCGCGCACTCGGCATCGGCATGGTCTACCAGCACTTCACCGTCGTGCCGGGCATGACGGTGGCCGAGAACCTGCTGATCGCCAAGGGCGACCTGCCGGCCGTCGTCGACTGGAAGCGCGTGCGCGCCGAGCTGCGCGCGTTCATGGACAGCGCGCCGTTCCGGCTCGACCTCGACGCGACACCACTCGAGCTCTCGGCCGGCGAGAAGCAGAAGCTCGAGATCCTCAAGCAGCTGTACCTGAGCCCGCGACTGCTCATCCTCGACGAGCCGACCTCGGTGCTGACGCCACAGGAGGCGGACGAGGTGCTCGGTGCGCTGCGCGAGCGCGCGCACGCCGGCGCGTGCAGCGTCGTGATGATCACGCACAAGTTCCGCGAGGTGACCGCCTTCGCCGACGACGTCACGGTGCTCAGGCGCGGCCGCCTGGTCGCAAGCCTGCCGGTGGCGGGAACGGATGCGTCCGAGCTCGCCGCGCGCATGGTCGGCGACGACCCGGCAGCGCGCGAAGAAGCGGCCGAAGCGCGCGCGCTGGCGCGGTCGGCGGCACCGCCAGGCGCCGTGCGGCTCGCGATCCGTGGCCTGACGGTGCGCGGCGACCGCGGGCAAGTCGCGGTCGACGCGCTCGACCTCGAGGTGCGTGCCGGCGAGATCGTCGGCATCGCGGGCGTCTCGGGCAACGGCCAGCGCGAGCTGATGGAGGCACTGGCCGGGCAGCGGCGGCGCGAGGCGGGCGCGGTGGAAGTCGGCGGCCGACCGTACCGCGCGACGCGGGCGCAGAACCGGGCGCTGAAGGTGCGCGCCCTGCCCGAGGAGCCGCTGCGCAACGGCTGCGTGGCGTCGATGAGCGTGGCCGACAACATCGGCCTGCGCAGCTTCGATGCCGCGCCGCACGCCCGGGCGGGTTTTCGCGTGCCGGGCTCGCTCGCCAGGCGTGCGCGCGAACTGATCGCCGCCTACCGCGTGAAGACGCAGGGCGAGAGCGCGCCGATCGGGTCGCTGTCGGGTGGCAACGTGCAGCGCGCGGTGCTCGCGCGCGAGCTGTCCGACGACGCCGACGTGCTGCTGGTCAGCAACGCGGCGTTCGGGCTCGACTTCACCGCGGTGGCCGAGGTGCACGCGCGGCTGATCGCGGCGCGCGACCGCGGCGCTGCCGTGCTGATGGTCAGCGAGGACCTCGACGAGTTGCTGCACGTGGCCGACCGCATCGTCGTGATGAGCGAAGGACGGCTGGTGTACGAGTGCCGCGCCGAGGGCGCCGACCGGCACGACATCGGCCGCTTCATGGGGGGCCACGGCGCGCAGCACGGCACGGCCGACATGCGGGTGATCCCCTCTCGTGCCGCCACCGCCCCGACGATCGACAACGACCGCATCGCCGCATGAACGTCCTGCCCCGTGCGTCCCGCCGCGTCGTCGTGCGCGCGCGCCCGTTCGACTTCGCGCTCGACCCCGGCCGCGCGGCGCTCGTCGTGATCGACATGCAGCGCGACTTCATCGAGCCCGGCGGCTTCGGCGCCGCGCTCGGCAACGACGTCTCGCTGCTGGCCAGCGCCGTCGCGCCGACGCGGGCGCTGCTCGACGCCTGGCGCGCACGCCGCTGGCCGGTGGTGCACACGCGCGAATCGCACGCACCGGATCTTTCGGACTGCCCGCCCGCCAAGCGCGAGCGTGGCAGCCCGCAGCTGCGCATCGGCGAGCGCGGGCCGATGGGCCGGCTGCTGGTGCGCGGCGAACCCGGCTGCGAGATCGTCCCCGAGCTGGCGCCCGTGGCGGGCGAGATCGTCATCGACAAGCCCGGCAAGGGAGCGTTCCACGCCACCGGCCTGCACGACGAGCTGCAGCGGCGTGGCGTGACGCAGCTCGTGTTCGCCGGCGTCACGACCGAGGTCTGCGTGCAGACGACGATGCGCGAGGCCAACGACCGCGGCTACGACGGCCTGCTGGTCGAGGACGCGACGGCGAGCTACTTTCCGGCCTTCAAGGCGGCGACGATCGAGATGATCGTCGCGCAAGGCGGCATCGTCGGCTGGGCCGCGCCGCTGGCCGCCGTCCAGGCGGCGCTGCAGGCGGCACCACCGGCCGACACGGCGGCGGTGCCGCACTGACGCACCATGGGCCGCATCGTCCTCAGGCGTTTGCTCTCGGCGCTGCCGAACCTGGCCGGTGTCGTCGTCGTCACCTTCGTGCTGACCCGCGCGATCCCGGGCGACCCCGCCGCGTACTTCGCCGGTCCGGCGGCGTCGGTCGAGGCCATCGAGCAGGTGCGCGCGCAGCTCGGGCTGGACAAGCCGCTGCTCGACCAGTTCCTCGCCTACGTCGCCAGCCTGGCCAGGGGCGATCTCGGGCTGTCGCTGACCACCGGCCAGCCCGTGCTCGACGAGCTGATGTCGCGCCTGCCGGCATCGCTCGAACTGGTGCTTCTCGCGCTGGTGCTGGCCTGCGCGGTGGCCTTGCCGCTGGGGGTGGCGGCCGCCACGCGGCCGGGCTCCTGGATCGATCAGGTCGCGCGGCTCGTCACGACCGCCGGCGTCTCGCTGCCGGCCTTCTTCACCGGCCTGCTGCTCGCCTACGTCTTCTACTTCCTGCTCGGCTGGGCGCCGAGCCCGCTCGGCCGGCTGGACCCGATGTACTCGCCGCCGCCGGCCGTGACGGGGCTGTACCTGGTCGATGCTGCGCTTGCCGGCGACGCTACGCTGTGGTGGGCCGCCTTCCGGCAGCTGATCCTGCCGGTCGTGACGATGGCGATCTTCGTGACCGCGCCGATCGCGCGCATGACGCGCGCCTCGATGCTCGCCGTGCTGTCGTCGGACTTCGTGCGCACCGCGCGCGCCAGCGGACTGTCGCGCCACACCGTGCTCGTGCGCTACGCGCTGCGCAACGCGCTGCTGCCGGTGGTGACGACGCTGGGGATGGTGTTCGGCTTCATGATCAGCTCGTCGGTCGTCATCGAGAAGGTGTTCGGCTGGCCTGGCGTGGGCAGCTACGTGATCGACGCGCTGACCGCCAGCGACTACGCACCGGTGCAGGGCTTCGTGCTCACGATGGGGCTGCTGTTCGTGCTGCTGAACCTGGCGATCGACCTGCTGTACGTGCTGATCGACCCGCGCGTGACGATCGAGGCCTGACGATGAACGCCACCCCTGCTGCTGGCGTCACCACCGCCGCGGACCCCCGCGCCACCGGCGGCAGCATCGGCCACGTGCGCCACGTGCTGTCGGACAACCCGGTGACGCTGATCGCGGCGGCCATGTTCTGCGCCTTCGTGCTCGTCGCGCTCGTCGGGCCCTACGTCGTGCCGCACGACCCGCTGGCGAGCAACGCCGGCAGCGCGCTGCAGCCGCCGTCGGCGCAGCACTGGTTCGGCACCGACGCGCTCGGGCGCGACATCTTCTCGCGCGTCGTCGTCGCCACGCGGCTGGACCTCGGCATCGCCTTCACCGCCGTGCTGATGAGCTTCGCGATCGGCATGCCGTTGGGCCTGGCGGCCGGCTTCTTCGGCGGCTGGTGGGACCGCATCGTCTCGCGCCTCGCCGACACGATCATGGCCTTCCCGCTGTTCGTGCTCGCGATGGGCATCGTCGCTGCGCTGGGCAACACGGTGGGCAACATCATCCTCGCCACCGCCGTCATCAAC
This sequence comes from Calidifontimicrobium sp. SYSU G02091, assembly GCF_022631395.1. Lineage (NCBI taxonomy): Bacteria > Pseudomonadati > Pseudomonadota > Betaproteobacteria > Burkholderiales > Sphaerotilaceae > Azohydromonas > Calidifontimicrobium sp. SYSU G02091. The sequence continues at coordinate 164,517 of NZ_JALBGB010000005.1, read as the reverse complement.
CTGCCTTTTTACATCCGCGTCGCGCGCGCCGAGGCCAACGTGCGCCGCAGCGCCGGCTGGGTCGAGGCAGCGCGGCTGGCCGGCAACCGCGAGGCGCGCATCCTCGTGCGCCACGTGTTCCCGAACACGCTGCCGCCGGCGATGGTGCAGGTCAGCCTGAACATGGGCTGGGCGATCCTGAATGCCGCCGGCCTGAGCTTCATCGGCCTGGGTGTGCGCCCGCCCGAGCCCGAGTGGGGCATCCTGGTCGCCGAGGGCGCGCAGTTCATCGTCAGCGGCGAGTGGTGGGTCAGCCTCTTCCCGGGCCTCGTGCTGATGCTGGCGGTGTTCACCTTCAACCTGCTCGGCGACGCGCTGCGCGACATCTTCGACCCGCGCAGAAGGACCTGACGATGGACGCCATTCAGCCCCCCCTGCTCGACGTGCGCGGCCTGGGCCTCGAGTTCCGCACCCGCAGCGGCACCGTGCGCGCGCTCGAGGGCGTCGACCTCCAGGTGCGCCGGGGTGAGGTCGTCGGCCTCGTCGGCGAGAGCGGGTCGGGCAAAAGCGTGCTGTGCTACGCGATGCTGGGCATCAGCGACCGTGCGGCACGTGTCACCGGCGGCACCGCGACCTTCGGCGGGCTGGACCTGCTGCGCGCCGACGAGCGCACGCTGGCCGACCTGCGCGGACGCGAGATCTCGATGATCTTCCAGAGCCCGCGCACGGCGCTCAACCCGATCCGGCCCGTGGGCCTGCAGATCGAGGACGTGCTGCGCCGGCACGCCGCCGCGCGCGGGCCAGACCTGACCACGAGCCTGCGCGAACGCTCGGTGCAGGCGCTGCGCGAGGTGGCGATCGCCGACCCGCAGCGGCGCTGGCACGCCTACCCCTTCGAGCTGTCGGGCGGCATGTGCCAACGCGTGATGATCGCCCTCGCGCTGGCGTGCCGGCCCAGCCTGCTGATCGCCGACGAGCCGACCACCGGTCTGGACGTGACGACGCAGGCCGCGGTGATGGACCTGATCACCGAGCTCGCGCGCGAACGGCAGATGGCCACCCTCTTCATCACGCACGACCTGGCGCTGGCGGCCGACCACTGCGACCGCATCGTCGTGATGCACGCCGGTCAAGCCGTCGAGAGCGCACCGACGCGCTCGCTGTTCACCGCTGCCCGGCACCCTTACACCGCGCGGCTGATCGGCAGCACGCCCGGGCAGCGCAGCACGATCGCCACGCTGGCGCCCGTGCCCGGCAACCTCCCCGACCTGCGGCGCCGCGACCTGCCGGCGTGCCGCTTCGCCGAACGCTGCGAACGCGCCGACGCGCGCTGTCACAGCGAACGCCCGCCGCTGGCCGATCCCTGCCCCGGCACCGGCGCTGTCCACGCCGTGGCCTGCTGGCACCCGCTGCCGCCGCACGCACCGTCGATGGCGGCCGTCGCGGCAACGACCCCTGCCGATGCCGAGGTGCTCGATGACTGAGACGCTCGCCGCTGCGCCGCTCGATGCCGCGGCCCCGGCCGGCGCACCGCTGCTGCGCGCCGAGCGCCTGGGCAAGCGCTTCAAGGTGGACGCACGGCGCGGCGCGCAACTCCTCGCCGTCGACGACGTCGACCTCGAGGTCGGCGCCGGCGAGAGTGTCGGCCTCGTCGGCGAGTCGGGCTGCGGCAAGAGCACGCTCGTGCGCCTGCTGGCGCGACTGCTCGACCCGAGCGAAGGGCGCATCGTGTTCGACGGCGAAGACCTCGCAGCGATCCCCGCCGCGCGCTTCGCCAGGCACCCGAAGCGACCCGCCATCCAGATGGTGTTCCAGGACCCGACCGACAGCCTGAACCCCCGCTACACCGCGCGCGAGACGATCGCCGAGCCGCTTCGGCTGCTGGCCGGCCTGCGCCGCAGGGACGTCGACGCGCGCGTCGACGAGGTCGCTGCCCAGGTCGGATTGCCCACGGAGCTGCTCGATCGCTTTGCGCACCAGTTGTCGGGTGGACAGAAGGCGCGCGTGGGCATCGCTCGCGCGCTCGCGGTGCGGCCTCGCCTGCTGATCCTCGACGAGCCGACGGCGGCGCTCGACGTCTCGGTGCAGGCCGTCGTGCTGCAGCTGCTCGAGCGGCTGCGACGCGAGCTGGGGCTGTCGTACCTGTTCGTGTCGCACGACCTGAACGTCGTGCGCCTGCTGACCGAGCGCGTGGCCGTGATGTACCTCGGCCGCATCGTCGAGCAGGGGCCGTCGGAGGCGATCTTTCGCGCGCCCCGGCACCCCTACACGCGCGCCCTGGTCAGCGCGATCCCGGGCCAGGGACCTCGCATCCGGCTGGCCGGCGAGGTGAGCAGCCCGATCGACCCGCCACCGCAGGTGTGCCGCTTCGCGAGCCGCTGTCCGCAGGCGCAAGACCGCTGCCGGCGGGAGATGCCGCGGCTGTTGCCCCTCGCCGCGCCTGCGGGCGCGCGGCAGCGGCTCGTCGCCTGCCATTTCGCGGCGTGAGGTCGTCCGTGAGGCATCATGGGCCACTGATGTCCGCGCCCCGCTCCTCCTTGCACCGAGCAGCCGCCCCGCGCGCGAACCTGGCAGACCAGGTCTATGCCGCGCTGAAGGCGGAACTGCACGATTTCCGCCTCGTGCCCGGTGACCGGGTGCACGAAGCCGAACTCAGCGAGCGCCTCGGCGTCAGCCGCACGCCGGTGCGCGAGGCGCTGTTCCGGCTGCGCAACGAGGGGTTCTTCGACGTCGAGGCCAAGAGCGGCTGGTTCGTCAAGCCGATCGACTTCGCGCGATTGGACATGTTGTACGACTTGCGCATCGTGCTCGAGAGCGCTTCGCTGGCCAAGCTCGCGCACCGCGAGGACGACCCGCCCGCGCTCGATGCGCTGAAGGCGGTTTGGCTCGTGCCGGCGAGCGAGCGTCTGGCCGACGCGCGTGCCGTGGGCGAGCTCGACGAGCGCTTCCACGCCACGCTGGTGGAGGCGGCCGGCAACACCGAGATCGCGCGCGTGCACCACGATGTGACCGAGCGCATCCGCATCGTGCGCCGGCTCGACTTCACGCGAGCCGATCGCATCGACGCGACGTACCAGGAACACGCGAAGATCCTGCGCGCGGTGATGCAGCGCAAGACCGACCAGGCGCAACTGCTCTTGAAGAGCCACATCGAGCAAAGCAAGGCCGAGGTGCGCAAGATCACGCTGCACGCGCTGCACGAGGCGAGACTGCGGCAGAGTCCGTTGCAGATTTGACGTTTAGCCGGCTGCGCGCCGCCGCCTTTGCAACGGGGCCGGCACACGGCCCTGCGCGGCATCGCAACCGGGGCTGCCGCGCGCGACGCCGCAGGTTGTCCTCAGTCCTGCCCTGCCACGCGCGCCGGCACGGCGCTCATCGTCGCGTCGTGGCGCACGGGCGGTGCGTCGACGCGCCTGCGACGCTGGCGCTTGCCGCCCGCGTGCTCACTCGCTGCCAGATGACGGCGAGTCGCCCAGCGCAGCCGCCCAGCCGGTGTAGCGCTTCGGCAGCGGCGCGGCGTAGTCGCCGCGCTTGGAGGTGCGCAACCCGAGCGCGGCAAGCCCCTCGGCGAACTTGACCGCCGCAGCGACGCCGTCGACCACCGGCACGCCGAGGCGCGTCTCGAGCGCGCGGCACAGGGGCGCCATGCCGGCGCAGCCCAGCACGACCGCACCGCTGCCGTCGCGCTCGAGCGCCGCCGCCGCGGCGCGCTCGATCGCATCGACGGTGGCCGGCGCGCAGTGCTCGAGCTCGAGCACCGGGATGTCGGTGCCGTGGATGCCGCGGCACTGGCGCTCGAAGCCGTAGCGCTGCACGAGCCGCTCGGCGATGACGCAGGTGCGCGTCATCGTCGTCACGACCGAGAAGCCGGTGGCGAGGAACGACGCGGCGTGGAACGCCGCCTCGGCGATGCCCAGCACGGGCGCCTCGACGACCTCACGCGCGGCGTCGAGGCCCGGGTCGCCGAAACACGCGACGACGACCGCGTCCGGCCGCCACGCCGCCGCAAGCCGCACCTGCTCGGCGACGCCGGCAGCGGCGAACGCCTCGTCGTAGTGACCCTCGATCGACAGCGGCCCGAAGCTCGGCTGCACCGGCACGATCTCGGTGCCCGCCGCCGCCACCTCGCGCGCCGCGGTGGCGATCGAGGCCGTCATCGGCGCCGAGGTATTCGGGTTCACGAGCAGGATCTTCATGGGGCGCTATGGCATCCTCGTGGTGCATTTTGCATACAAAAGCACAGGCGGGCGGCGGCCGCCTGCCCTGCAACGGTGCAGCTCGAGTCCCCAGCGATGGCACATCGATTGCATACAAGTGTTCAAGCACGCCGCGTGCCGCCCGGGTGGCCGCAGCATCGGTTCGCCGCGACGCCCACGCCCGGGGTCGCAAGCTTCGTTCCTTCCACCACAGGAGTCGAGATGACACGTTTCGCCCCCCTGCCGCAGCGCGGCGCCTTTGCGGCGCTGTGCGTCGCGGCCGCGCTCGCCCTCGCCGCCGCCGCGCCCGCCGCCGCGCAGGAGAAAGTCCTGCGCATCGCGATGACCGCCGCCGACATCCCGCGCACGCTCGGCCAGCCCGACCAGGGCTTCGAGGGCAACCGCTTCACCGGCATCCCGATGTACGACGCGCTGACGCACTGGGACCTGTCGAAGGCCGACGCGCCGAGCGTGCTGATCCCCGGGCTGGCGCTGTCGTGGCAGGTCGACCCCAAGGACAAGACGAAGTGGGTGTTCAAGCTGCGCCCGGGCGTGAAATTCCACGACGGCTCCGACTTCAACGCCGACGCCGTGGTCTGGAACGTGCGCAAGGTGCTCGACAAGGACGCCGTGCACTTCGACGCCAGCCAGGTCGGCGTCACGGCGTCGCGCATGCCGACGCTGCGCAGTGCCCGCAAGATCGACGACCTGACGGTCGAACTGACGACGAGCGAGCCCGACTCGTTCCTGCCGCTGAACCTGACGAACCTCTTCATGGCCAGCCCCGCGCACTGGCAGAAGAAGTTCGACGCCGCACCGGGCGCGACGCCGGCCGACAAGGCCAAGGCGGCATGGACCGCCTTCGCCGCCGACGCCAGCGGCACCGGGCCGTTTCGCATGGCGCGCTTCGTGCCGCGCGAGCGGCTCGAACTCGTCGCGAACAAGGCCTACTGGGACCCCAAGCGCACGCCCAAGATCGACCGCGTCGTGCTGCTGCCGATGCCCGAGGCGAATGCGCGCACCGCCGCGCTGCTGTCGGGCCAGGTCGACTGGATCGAGGCGCCCGCGCCCGATGCGCTCGCGCAGATCCAGAGCCGCGGCTTCAAGCTGTATTTCAACCAGCAGCCGCACGTGTGGCCATGGCAGCTCTCTTTCGTCGAGGGCTCGCCGTGGCTCGACAAGCGCGTGCGCCACGCGGCCAACCTGTGCGTCGACCGCACCGGGCTGCTCAAGCTGCTCGGCGGCATGATGGCGGTGCCCAAGGGCACGGTGCCGCCCGGTCACCCGTGGTGGGGCAACCCGAAGTTCGACATCCGCTACGACGTGCCCGCGGCGCAGAAGCTGATGCAGGAGGCCGGCTTCTCGGCGGCCAAGCCGCTGAAGGTCAAGGTGCAGATCTCCGCGTCGGGCTCGGGGCAGATGCAGCCGCTGCCGATGAACGAGTTCGTGCAGCAGTCGCTCAAGCAGTGCTACTTCGACGTCGAGTTCGACGTCATCGAGTGGAACACGCTGTTCACGAACTGGCGCAAGGGCGCGAAGGACCCGTCGGCCAACGGCGCCAACGCGATCAACGTCAGTTTCGCGGCGATGGACCCGTTCTTCGCGATGGTGCGCTTCGTGAGCACGAAGACCTTCCCGCCGGTGTCGAACAACTGGGGGTATTTCGGCAACGCCGAGTTCGACAAGCTGATCGCCGACGCCCGCACCGCGTTCGACGACAAGCAGCGCGACGCAGCGCTCGCCAAGCTGCACGCGCGCATCGTCGAGGAGGCGCCGTTCGTGTGGATCGCGCACGACGTCGGCCCGCGCGCGATGAGCCCGAAGGTCAGGAACGTCGTGCAGCCGCGCAGCTGGTTCATCGACATCGCACCGATGACGATCGAGTGAAGGCCGCCACGCGGTGCGCCGCCTGGCGCACCGCCCCCGCAAGCCCGGTTGAGCGCCGATGATCGCGTTCCTGCTGCGCCGCCTGCTCTACACGCTGCCGATCATGCTCGGCGTGGCGCTGGTGTGCTTCGCGCTCGTGCACCTGTCGCCCGGCGACCCGCTGGTGTCGATCCTGCCGCCCGACGCCTCGGCCGAGCTGCAGAACCAGCTGCGCACGCTCTACGGCTTCGACCGCTCGTACCCCGAGCAGTTCGCGAGCTGGGTCTGGCGCGCGCTGCACGGCGACCTCGGCACCTCGATCGCCACCGGCCGCCCCGTGACCGAGGAGGTGACCAAGGCGGTGGGCAACACGCTGCGGCTGGCGGTGCTCGCGACGCTGATCGGCTTCGCGCTGGGCAGCGTGTTCGGCTTCGTCGCGGGCTACTTCCAGAACTCTTGGGTCGACAAGGCGGCGTCGCTGACCTCGGTGCTCGGCGTCAGCGTGCCGCACTACTGGCTCGGCATGGTGCTCGTGATCGTGTTCGCGGTGCAGCTGAACTGGCTGCCGCCCAGCGGCGCGGGGCCCGGCAGCTCGGCCGACTGGGTCTGGGACTGGGAGCACCTGCGGCACATGATCCTGCCGGCGGTGACGATGAGCGTGATCCCGATGGGCATCGTCGCGCGCACCGTGCGCGCGCTGGTGGCCGAGATCCTCGCGCAGGAGTTCATCGTCGGCCTGCGCGCCAAGGGGCTGACCGACTTCGGCATCTTCTGGCACGTCGTCAAGAACGCGGCGCCGACCGCGCTCGCCGTGATGGGCCTGCAGCTGGGCTACCTGCTCGGTGGCTCGATCCTGATCGAGACCGTGTTCTCGTGGCCCGGCACCGGCTTCCTGCTCAACAGCGCGATCTTCCAGCGCGACCTGCCGCTGCTGCAGGGCACGATCCTCGTGCTCGCGACGTTCTTCGTCGTCCTCAACCTCGTCGTCGACGTCGTGCAGACGCTGCTCGACCCGCGCATCGCGCGCGCCTGAACGGACCGCCCCATGCTCAACGTCGCCGTCGACACCCGCAAGGTGCCTGCCGTCGCCTTCGAGCGCTCGCCGGGGTACTGGCAGACGGTGGGCAGGCGCTTCCTGCGCGACCCGGTCGCCGTCGGCGCGGCGCTCGTCATCCTGCTGCTGCTCGGCCTGGCGATCTTCGGGCCGTGGCTCGCGCCGGCCGATCCGTACCAGTCGTCGATGCTCAAGCGCCTGAAGCCGATCGGCTTCGAGGGCCATCCGCTGGGCACCGACGAGCTCGGGCGCGACATGCTGTCGCGCCTGATGGTGGGCGCGCGGCTGAGCCTGTTCATGGGCATCACGCCCGTCGTGTGCGCCTTCGTGCTCGGCTCGGTCATCGGCATCGTCGCCGGCTACGCCGGCGGGGCGACGAACACGCTGATCATGCGCACCGTCGACGTGTTCTATGCCTTCCCGTCGGTGCTGCTCGCGATCGCGCTGTCGGGCGCGCTCGGCGCAGGCATCACGAATTCGCTCATTTCGCTGACGATCGTCTTCATCCCGCCGATCGCACGCGTGGCCGAAAGCGTGACAACGCAGATCCGCAGCCGCGACTTCGTCGAGGCTGCGCGCGCGTCGGGCGCGGGCGCGTTCACGATCGTGCGCGTGCACGTGCTCGGCAACGTGCTCGGGCCGATCTTCGTCTACGCGACGAGCCTGATCGCGGTGTCGATGATCCTGGCCTCGGGGCTGAGCTTCCTCGGCCTCGGGGTCAAGCCGCCCGAGCCCGAGTGGGGGCTGATGCTCAACACGCTGCGCACCGCGATCTACGTGCAGCCGTGGATCGCCGCGCTGCCCGGCGTGATGATCTTCGTGACCTCGATCGCGTTCAACCTGCTGTCCGACGGGCTGCGCTCGGCGATGGAGATCAAGCAGTGACGACGCGGCACGACGATCTGGGCGGCCCGGCGCAGCCGCTGCTCGAAGTGCGCGACCTCGTCAAGCACTTCCCGCTGAAGAAGGACGTGTTCGGCCGCGGCGGCGGCGTCGTGCGCGCCGTCGACGGCGTGAGCTTCACCGTGCGCAAGGGCGAGACGCTCGGCGTCGTCGGCGAATCGGGCTGCGGCAAGAGCACGACGGCGCGGCTGCTGATGCACCTGATCGAGCCCGACCGCGGCGAGATCGTGTTCGACGGCGCCACCGTCGGCAGCCGCGACCTGAGCCTCAAGCAGTTCCGCCGCCAGGCGCAGATGGTGTTCCAGGACAGCTACGCGTCGCTGAACCCGCGGCTGACGATCGAGGACTCGATCGCCTTCGCGCCGCAGGTGCACGGCGTGCCGCAGCGCGAGGCCGTCGAGCGTGCGCGCAGCCTGCTCGCGCGCGTGGGCCTCGAGCCGCGGCGCTTCGCCGAGCGCTACCCGCACGAGCTCTCGGGCGGGCAGCGCCAGCGCGTCAACATCGCGCGCGCGCTCGCGCTCGAGCCGCGGCTGATCCTGCTCGACGAGGCGGTGTCGGCGCTGGACAAGTCGGTCGAGGCGCAGGTGCTGAACCTGCTGCTCGACCTGAAGGACGAGTTCGGGCTGACCTACGTCTTCATCAGCCACGACCTCAACGTCGTCGAGTACATGAGCGACCGCGTGATGGTGATGTACCTCGGCCGCGTGGCCGAGATCGGCGCCAGCGAGGTGCTGTTCAAGGCGCCGAAGCATCCGTACACGCGCGCGCTGCTCAGTTCGATCCCGTCGATGGACCCCGACCGCCGCACCGAGCGCCCGCCGCTCGCGGGCGATCCGCCGAACCCGATCAACCCGCCGCCCGGCTGCCGCTTCCACACCCGCTGCCCCAACGCCCACGCCGTGTGCGCGCAGCGCGAACCGACGCTCGGCGGCGGCGCGCACACCGTGGCCTGCCTGATGCACGAGCCCGGCAGCGGCCACCCCGAGGCGGCACCGCCGCACAAGGTCGCCGCATGAACACGTCCACCGCCACGGCCGACGCGCCGTTCGTCGACATCCGCAACCTCACCGTGACGTTCACCGGCGGGCGCAAGCCGGTGCAGGCGGTGGGCGGCGTCGACCTGCAGGTGCGCCGCGGCGAAGTCGTCGCGCTGATCGGCGAGTCCGGCTCGGGCAAGAGCGTCACGCTGCGCTCGCTGCTGCGGCTGCACCCGCCGCGGCGCACGCAGATGGGCGGGCAGATCCTCGTGGGCGGGCACGACGTGCTGAAGCTGTCGAACGGCGCGCTCGCCGACTACCGCGGCAAGGTCGCGTCGATGATCTTCCAGGAGCCGCTGCTCGCGCTCGACCCCGTCTACACGGTGGGCGCACAGATCGTCGAGGCGATCCGCCGCCATGAGCCGGTGAGCGCGTCGCAGGCGCGCGCGCGGGCGCTCGAGCTGTTCGAACGGGTGCAGATCCCGAGCCCCGCGCGGCGGCTCGACGCCTACCCGCACGAGATGAGCGGCGGCATGCGCCAGCGCGCGATGATCGCGCTCGCGCTCGCCTGCCGGCCGCAGCTGCTGCTCGCCGACGAGCCGACGACCGCGCTCGATGCGACCGTGCAGATCCAGGTGCTGCTGCTGCTGCGCGAGCTGCAGCGCGAGCTCGGGCTCGCGGTGATCTTCGTCACGCACGACATCGGCGCCGCCGTCGAAGTGGCCGACCGCATCGCCGTGATGTACGCCGGGCGCATCGTCGAGGAGGGGCCGGCGCGCGTGCTGATCCGTGCGCCGCGCCACCCGTACACCGTCGCGCTGCTCAAGAGCCGCGCGCACGGCACGATGGCCAAGGGCGGGCGGCTGGCGACGATTCCCGGCGCGCCGCCGGACCTGTCGGCGCTGCCGCCGGGCTGCGCCTTCGCCGAACGCTGCGCGCTGGCCGACGAGCGCTGCCGCACCGTGCGGCCCGACGTCGTGCGCCTCGCGCCCGACCACCTCGCGCGCTGCCTGCGCACCGCCGACACCGCCAACTCCACCCTCACTGCCTGAGCCGATGCCCATCGTCCACGACACCGCCCGCGCCTTCATGCCCTACCCCGACGCGCCGGTGCCGCACGCCGGCACGGGTCCGCTCGCCGGACTCTCGTTCGGGGTCAAGGACCTGTTCGACGTCGCGGGCTACCCCACCAGCGGCGGGCAGCCCTTGATGCTCGCGCTGTCGGGCCTCAAGACGCGCACCGCGCCGACGGTGCAGCGCCTGCTCGACGCCGGCGCGCGGTTCGTCGGCAAGACGGTCACCGACGAACTCGCGTTCTCGATGAACGGGCAGAACGCGCACTTCGGCTCGCCGGTCAACGGCGCCGCGCCCGAGCGCATCAGCGGCGGCTCGTCGTCGGGGTCGGCCGCGGCGGTGTCGAACCGGCTGTGCGACTTCGCGCTCGGCACCGACACCGGCGGCTCGGTGCGCGCACCGGCGAGCCACTGCGGCCTCGTGGGCCTGCGCCCGACGCACGGCCGCGTCAGTCTCGACGGTTGCCTGGACCTCGCGCCGAGCCTCGACACCTGCGGCTGGTTCACGCGCGACGTCCCCACGTTCGCGCGCGTGGCCGACGTGCTGCTCGGCGACGACGCGTCGCCGCTGCCCGAGCGCGTGCGCCTGTTTGCCGTACGTGAGGTCTGGGACGACCTGCTGGCACCCGAGGTGCGCGAGGCCTTCACGCCGGCGCGCGCCCGCGTCGAGGCCGTGCTCGGTGCCGCCGCGCCGGCGTCGGTCGTCGTCGAGAGCTTCGACGCGATGTACTGGCACTTCCGCCACCTGCAGGGACACGAGGCGTGGGCCGTCGACGGCGGCTTCATCGAGCGCCACCAGCCGCCGCTCGGGCCGGGTGTGGCGCAGCGCTTCGCGTGGTCCAAGACGGTCACCGACGCGCAGTACGCCGCCGCGGTCGCGTTCCGCCGCCGCCTGCGCGCGCACCTGGACGACCTGCTCGGCCGCGACGGCGTGCTGCTGCTGCCCACGATGCCCGACGTCGCGCCGCTGGCGAGCGAGCCGGAGTCGGCGCTCGAGGACTACCGCAACCGCGCGATCCGCATGCTGTGCATCTCGGGGCTCGCCGGCTTGCCGCAGCTGTCGCTGCCGCTGGCCACGCGGCTGGGCGCGCCGCTGGGGCTGTCGCTGCTCGGCCCGGCCGGCAGCGACCGCAGCCTCGTGCGGCTGGCCGAGCGCATCGCCGCGGCGACCTGAGCGCGCGGCGTCAGGGCCACTGCACGCGCACCGGGGCCGGCAGGTGGACGACCTCGCAGTCCTCGGTCGCCGCGCGGCGTTCGACGACGACGAAGTCGCCGTCGTCGAGCGCGATCAGGCCGTGATGCCAGGTCCCCGCGTGCAGCTTGAACGCCTGGCGGCCGCCGACGACGAACGCCGCCAGCGTCGCCGGGTCGGGCGCGTCGGCACCGAGCGCGACGACGACGAGGCACCGTGCCCCGCCCAGCGGCACGAAGGTCTGTGTGCCGAGGCGGTGGCGTTCGAGCACCTGCCACGGCCCCTGCGCCGGCTGCGCCCGCGCGCGGAACACCGCCAGGCACGGCGCGCCGCCGTCGGCCGTCAGCGCGAGCGCGCCGAAGCCGTCGAGGCGCTCGCTGGTGCCCGCGTTGATCGGCGCGCCGGGCGCCTGCGCCGTCGGGTCGACGACCCAGCCGTAGGGCGCGAACGCGTCGGCCGCGATCGGCCTCGCGCGCAGCGTCGTCGGGCTCACGCGACGCCGGCGCGCGCGAGCATCGCGTGCAGCAGCACGTTCGCGCCGGCGGCCAGGTGCTCGGGCTTGGCGTCCTCGATCTCGTTGTGCGAGATGCCGTCCTTGCACGGCACGAAGATCATCGCCGTGGGCGCCGTGCGCGCGACGTAGACCGCGTCATGCCCCGCACCGCTGACGACGTCGATGCACGACAGGCCGGCGCGCCGCGCGCCCTGGCGCACCCACTCGACGAGTTCGGCGTCGAACGGCTGCGGCGGGAAATCGACCACGGGGTTCACGTCGACCGTGATGCCGCCCCGCGCTGCTTCACGTGCCGCGTCGCGCAGTGCCGCGTCCATCCGCGCGAGGCCGGCGTCGTCGGCGTGGCGGAAGTCCACCGTCAGCCGCACGCGGCCGGGAATCACGTTGCGCGAGTTCGGGAACACGTCGAGGCAGCCGACGGTGCCGCGCCCGTGCGGCTGCTCGGCCAGCGCGATCGCGTGGACGCGCTGCACGAGCCCGGCGGCCACGAGCAGCGCGTCGCGCCGCAGCGGCATCGGCGTCGGCCCGGCGTGCGCTTCCATGCCGGTCACGGTCACGTCGTACCAGCGCTGGCCGAGCGCGCCGGTGACGGCGCCGATCGTCACGCCGGCGTTCTCGAGCACCGGGCCCTGCTCGATGTGCGCCTCGAAGTAGGCGCCAAAGCGCGGCGCGCCGTCGGCCACTGCGGCCGGCGCGTCGCCGGCGTGGCCGATCGCACGCAGCGCGTCGCGCACGCTGACGCCGTCGCGGTCGGTGGCCGCGAGCGCGTGCTCGAGGCTGAACGCGCCGGCGTAGACGCCCGAGCCCATCATCACCGGCACGAAGCGCGAGCCTTCCTCGTTGGTCCACACGCACACCTCGAGCGGCGCGCGCGTGCGGATGCCCGCGTCGTTCAGCGTCGCGAGCACCTCGAGGCCGGCGAGCACGCCGTAGTTGCCGTCGAACTTGCCACCGGTGGGCTGCGTGTCGATGTGGCTGCCGGTGGCCACCGCCGGCAGCGTGTCGTCGACGCCGGCACGGCGCGCGAACAGGTTGCCGATCGCGTCGACGCGCACGGTGCAGCCGAGCTCGCACGCCCAGCGCATGAACAGCTCGCGGCCCTGACGGTCGAGGTCGGTCAGCGCCAGCCGGCACACACCGCCCTTGGGCGTGGCGCCGATGCGTGCGAGCGCCATCAGCCGCTGCCACAGGCGTTGGCCGTCGATCGCCAGCGACGCGCTCGGCGCGGCGGAAGGGATGGGCATCGAAAGGTCCATGAACGTGCTCGCCGAATCGATGGGGCAGCGGCGCGTGCGGCCGCGGTTGCAGGGATTCTGCAACGATGAGGACGCGGCCCAAGGCGGCCGCGGCCGCGCCTGTCGATACGGCCACCGAGCGCGTCTACCGGGGCATCTACCACGCCGTCGTCGAGCGCCGGCTGGCGCCCGGCGAGTGGCTGCGCGAGGAGGAGCTCGCCGCGGCGTTCGGCGTCTCGCGCACCGTCGTGCGCCAGGCGCTGCAGCGCCTGGCGCAGGACCAGGTCGTCGCGCTGCAGCACCACCGCGGCGCACGCGTGGCCGAGCCGACGCTCGCCGAGGCGGCGCACGTGTTCGAGGCGCGCCGCGTCGTCGAGTGCGAGATCGCCAAACGCCTGGGCGGTCGCCTGACGCCGGCGCAGCTGGCCGAACTGCGCGCGCTGGTGCAGGCCGAAGCGAACGCCGACGCGCGCGGCGACACCGCCGAGGCGGTGCGCGCGTCGGGCGAGTTCCACCGCGCGATGGCGCGCATGCACGGCAACCCCGTGTTCGTGCGCCTGCTCGACGCGCTGATCCCGACGACGTCGCTGCTGATGGCGCGCTTCAAGGTCGGCGGCGGGCCGGTGTGCGTCGCGCACCGTCATGCCGAGATGGTCGATGCGCTCGCGCGCGACGGCCCCGCGGCCGGCGCCGAGATGCGCCGCCACCTGCTCGAGCTCGAGCGCTCGCTCACCCGCCCCGCTGCTGCGGTGGCCCGCAGCGGCGCGACGCTGCGCGACCTGTTCGCCGCCTACCGCGAGCCGCCCGATCCCGACGGGTAGCGGCCAAGGCACGACCGCCAGCGCCCCGGCGGCCGACCGTACCGGCTCCGCCGCATCGCGTGTGGCCTCACCTCGCCGCGACCACCCGCCGCACCTTGCCGCTGCGCCCGTGCGCGAGCGGCGCGCCCGGCTCGTCGACGATGACGAGCCGCGACAGGCCCAGCGTCTTCGCGTAGGCGCGCAGCGCACGGTGGCAGCGCTCGCGCGCGCCGGGCTCGCGGTCGGCTTCGGGGCCCAGGCGCAGGCACAGCGTGCGCGCGTCGCGCTGGCGCAGCTGGAAGTCGAACACGCCGGCGTCGTCCTCGAGCACCGTCGTCAGCGCCAGCGGCAGCAGCGTCACGCGGCTGCCGTCGTCGGCGCGCAGCTGCAGCGGGTCGTCGCGGCGCCCGAGCACGCGCACCGTGGGCAGCGGCGAGCCGCAGGGGCAGTCGTCGGCCCCCCACGCGATCTGGTCGCCGAGGTCGTAGCGGATCAGCGGCTGCACGCGGTTGGCGAGATTCGTCAGCAGCGTCGTGTGCGACAGGTGCCCCGGCGGCACCGCGCGCCCGCGCGCGTCGACCGGCTCGAGGATCACCCAGTCGGCGTTGACGTGCATGCGGCCGTGCGCGCATTCCCAGCCGATCGCGAGGAACTCGCTGGCGCCGTAGTGGTTGCGCACCGGGCAGCCGAACTGGCGTGCCAGCCGCGCGCGCGCCGCGTCGTCGAGCGTCTCGCCGCCGGTGTGGACCTCGTGCAGCGCGAGCCGCAGGTCGCCGCGCTCGGCCGCGTCGCCGAGCATCGCCGCGGCGGTCGGGTAGGTCGCGAGCACCGCCGGCTGCCACGCCTCGAGCTCGGCGACGAGCGCCGGCAGCGGCTGCAGGATCGAGAAGCTGCGCAGCGTCTGCGCGAGCCACGGGTTCAGCCGCCGCAGCCGCTGCAGCGAGACCTGGCTCGCGAAGTGACCGCCGGTGGCCACGACGAGCGCCTGGCGCTGCGCGAGGCGCCACGGGTCGAGCGCGCCGCCTTGCGCGCGCACCGCGCGGCGCAGCGCCTCGAGCGCGTCGTAGACGGCCATCGCGCCAGCGTCCTGCACGAACACGCCCGGCTCGCCGCTGCTGCCCGAGCTCTCCCACACCGTGTAGCGCCCCGCGAAGGCGTCGGCGATGCACGCCGGGTCGGCGAGGAACGCGCGCAGCGCCGGCAGCGCGAGCGCGGGGTCGGTGACCCAGTCGTCGAAGCGCGCCATCAGCGCGGGCTTGGTGACCACCGGCAGGTCGGCCAGCGGCGTGTCGTCGCCGGCGCCGCGGTGCAGCTCGGCGTACAGCCGCGAGTCGCGCCGCGCCGCGGCCAGCAGCGCACGCAGCCGCTCGTGCTGGCGCCGCGCCAGCGCCTCGCGCGAGCCGGCGCCGTCGGCCAGCACGTCGAACGCGGCGCGCGACGCCGCCAGCGGGTCGAACACCGGCGCCGGGTGCCACGCCGCCGCCATCACCGCTTCACCGCGTCACCGCGTCTTGCCTGCCTCGCCGCACGCGGCGGTCAGTCGGCGCCTTGGTCGGGCTCGCCGCCCTCCTCGGCCTCGCCTTCCTCGCCTTCCTCGCGCCGGTGCACGACGGTCACCGGCACCGGGCTGTCGTGGATCAGCGACTGCGACACCGAGCCGATCAGCACGCTGGCCAGGCCGCTGCGCCGCTCGGCGCCGATCACGATCGCATCGCACGCCAGCCGCTCGGCGATCTCGATCAGCATCGGCGCGGGCTCGCCGGTGGCGACCTCGACCTCGTAGTCGACGCCGGCGCCGTCGAGCAGCGCCGCCGCCGGCGCGACGAGGTCGGCCGCGGCGCCGCGGCGCACCTCGTCGATGACCTCGGGGTCGTGCGCGGTGACGATCTCGTACAGCGTCGGCGTGTCCTGCACGTTGGCCAGCACGAAGCTCGCCTTCAGGCCGGCGCGCACCAGGCTCAACGCGTGGTGCACCGCCTCGAGCGCGGTGGGGGTGCCGTCGACGGGCAGCAGGATCTTCATCGCAGCGGGTCTCCTCGGGAACGGGGGGCGGCGCGGTCAGAACCGCGAGTGGACGGTCTGGCCGAGCATCTCGGGGGTGACCAGTGTGACACCGCGCGGCGTGACGTGGAACCGCTCCCGGTCGGCGTCGGCGTCGAAGCCGGCCGCGAAGCCGTCGGGCAGACGGCAGTGCTTGTCGACGATGCAGCGCGCGAGCCGCACGCCGCGGCCGACGACGGCGTTGGGCAGCAGCAGCGAGTCCTCGATCACGCTGTGCTCGCCGACGCGCACCTTCGAGAACAGGATCGAGCGGCGCACCGTCGCGCCGCTGACGATGCAGCCGCTGTCGACGAGCGAGTCGATCGCCACGCCGCGGCGCCCGTCGTCGTCGAACACGAACTTGGCCGCCGGCAGCTGCGACTGGCGGCTGAGGATCGGCCACGCGTCGTCGTACAGGTTCAGCTCGGGCACGACGTGCGTGAGGTCCATGTTGGCCTCGTAGTAGGCGTCGACGGTGCCGACGTCGCGCCAGTACGGCCGCCCGCCGACCATGTTGACGCAGCTGCGCTCGAAGCGGTGCGCGTGCACGAGGCCGCGCTCGACCAGCCGCGGGATCACGTCGTGGCCGAAATCGTGGCTCGAGGCCGCGTCGCGCGCATCGCGCGCGAGCTCGCGCGCGAGCAGCTCGGCGTCGAACAGGTAGATGCCCATGCTCGCCAGTGCGTGCGTCGGCCGCTGCGGCAGCGGCTGCGGCTGCTTCGGCTTCTCGGCGAACGCGGTGACGCGCCCGTCGGCGTCGACGCTCATCACACCGTAGCTGCTGGCCTCGGCGCACGGCACCTCGATGCAGGCCACGCTCACGGACGCGCCGCGCGCGACGTGCTCGGCGACCATCAGCGCGTAGTCCATCTTGTAGACGTGGTCGCCGGCGAGCACGAGCACGTGGCGCGCACGCGACTCGGCGATCTGGTCGAGGTTCTGGAACACGGCGTCGGCGGTGCCGCGGTACCAGCCCTCGCCCGACTGCTGCTGCGCCGGCACGACGTCGACGAACTCGCCGAGGCTGATCTCGAGGAAGCCCCAGCCGCGCTGGATGTGGCGGATCAGGCTCTGCGCACGGTACTGCGTCAGCACCGCGACGCGGCGGATGCCCGAGTTGACGCAGTTCGACAGCGCGAAGTCGATGATCTTGAGCTTGCCGCCGAAGGGCACCGCCGGCTTCGCGCGCCAGTCGGTCAGCTGCATCAGCCGCGAACCGCGCCCGCCGGCGAGCACGACGGCGAAGGTCTGCTGCGCCAGGTGCGCGTGCACGTCGTCGCGCGGCGACGCGGCGCGCGTGCGGTAGTCCAGACGGCCCGGGTCGAGGCTCATGCGTGTCTCCTGTCGGCGTCGTGGTCGATGCCCGGCCCGTTCGCAGCGCGCGCCCCGCGCGCCGCCGGGTTCTTCGCTGGCTCCCGGTTCGCGGCACGGTGCCGCGCGACGGTGCCGTACCGCCGCGAACCATACGTCGCGCACCGGGCGGCGGATTGCTCCACGTCAATCCGCGCGCCCGCGTCGAGCGCCGCACAGGCCGAATGCCGCTCGGCTTGACCGAGGTCAAGTCGAACGCGTCGATGCACTGCACCATGGCACGCTGCCGCGACACGGTGATGAAAGACGCACCGGCGACCATCGTCGCCCGGCCCTGGCTTCGCGACCCTTCCCGATGAGCATCCGCAACCTCGACTCGCTGTTCGACCCCGCTTCGGTGGCCGTCATCGGCGCCTCCAACCGTCCCGGCAGCGTCGGCGCGACGGTGTGGCGCAACCTGCACGGCCAGTTCCGCGGCACGCTGTACCCGGTCAACCCGAAGCTCGCCGAGCTCGACGGCGTGCCGGTGGCCGCGCGCGTGGCCGACCTGCCGCACCGTCCCGAGCTGGCCGTGATCTGCACGCCGCCGGCCACCGTGCCGGGCCTGATCGCCGAGCTCGGCGCGCGCGGCACGCGCGCCGCCGTCGTCATCACCGCCGGGCTCGACGCCGCGCAGAAGCAGGCGATGCTCGACGCCGCGCGCCCGCACCTGCTGCGCATCCTCGGGCCCAACTGCATCGGCCTCGTGTCGCCGCACCTCGGGCTGAACGCCAGCTTCGCGCACCTGGGCGCGGCGCCGGGCGAGATCGCGTTCGTCTCGCAGTCGGGCGCGCTGATGACGGCGCTGCTCGACTGGGCGCACGCACGGCGCATCGGCTTCTCGCACTTCGCGTCGCTCGGCGAGAGCGCCGACGTCGACTTCGGCGACATGCTCGACTACCTGGCCACCGACCCGAAGACGCGCGCGATCCTGATGTACGTCGAGTCGGTGCAGGCGCCGCGCAAGTTCATGAGCGCCGCGCGCGCGGCGGCGCGCAACAAGCCGGTGATCCTCGTCAAGGCCGGGCGCTCAAGCGCCGGGCAGGCCGCCGCGCGCTCGCACACCGGCGCGCTCGCCGGATCGGACCTCGTGTTCGACGCCGCCGTCTCGCGCGCCGGCATGCTGCGCGTGGACACGCTGCTCGAGCTGTTCCTCGCCGCCGAGACGCTGGCGCGCTTTCGCGGGCGCGTGCTGGCCGCCGACCCCGACGAGCACCTCGCGCGGCTGCACATCCTGACCAACGGCGGCGGCGCCGGCGTGATGGCCGCCGACGCCGCGGCGCAGCTCGGCCTCGGCCTCGCACCGCTGGCGCCGGCCACGCTCGAGCGGCTGAACGCCGCGCTGCCGGCCAACTGGTCGCACGGCAACCCGGTGGACATCATCGGCGACGCACCGGTGCAGCGCTACGTCGACGCGCTGCAGGCGCTGCTCGACGACCCGGCGGGTGCCCCGGTGCTGTTCCTGCACGCGCCCACCGCGATCGTGCCGGCTGCCGACATCGCCGCGGCGCTGCTGCCGCTGGCGCAGCGGCAGCCGGCGCGGCTGCTGAGCTGCTGGCTCGGCGACACCGCGGTGGCGCAGGCGCGGCAGTGCTTCCGCGACGCGCAGATCCCGAGCTACGACACGCCCGAGGAGGCCGTGCGCGCGTGGCAGATGCTGGTGCAGTACCGCCGCCACCAGGCGCAGCTGATCGAGGCGCCGCCGATCGCCGCCGCCGACGAACCCCCGCCCGACACCGCCGCCGCGCGCGCCGTGATCGCGCAGGCGCTGGCCGCCGGGCGCGAGATGCTGAGCGAACCCGAGGCCAAGGCCGTGCTCGCGGCGTACCGCATCCCCGTCGTCGAGACGCGCGCGGTGGCCGCCGACCCCGATGCGGTGGTCGCCGCGGCCGACGCGATCGGCTGGCCGGTCGCGCTGAAGATCGTCTCGGCGCAGATCTCGCACAAGAGCGACGTCGGCGGCGTCGCGCTGAACCTCGCCAACGCCGACGAGCTGCGCGCCGCGCTCGCGTCGATGCTCGAGCGCGTGCGCCGTCTGCGCCCCGACGCGGCGATCGACGGCGTCACGGTGCAGGCGATGGTGCGCCGCGGCCACGCGCGCGAGCTGATCGTGGGCGCCAGCATCGACGACGTGTTCGGCCCGACGATCCTGTTCGGCGCCGGCGGCACCGCCGTCGAGGTGCTCGCCGACCGCGCGATCGCGCTGCCGCCGCTGAACGTGCCGCTCGCGCGCGCCCTCGTCGATCGCACGCGCGTGGCCAGGCTGCTGCAGGGCTTTCGCGACACGCCGGCGGTCGACCGCGACGCGCTGCACCGCGCGCTGGTCGGCGTCTCGCAGCTGGTGGCCGACCTCGCCGAAGTCGTCGAGCTCGACGTCAATCCGCTGCTGGCCGACGAGCGCGGCGTCATCGCGCTCGACGCGCGCATCCGCGTCAGCGCCGCCGCGCCCGGCGGCGCGGCGCGCTTCGCGGTGCGGCCCTACCCGGCCGAACTCGTCGAGACCATGCCGTGGAACGGCGGCACGCTGACGCTGCGCCCGATCCGCCCCGAGGACGAGGAGCAGCACCGCGCCTTCCTCGAGCAGCTGTCGCCCGAAGACATCCGCATGCGCGTGTTCTACACGCGCCGCCACATGGAGCGCAGCGAGCTCGCGCGGCTGACGCAGATCGACTACGCGCGCGAGATGGCCTTCGTCGCGACCGCGCCCGGCCCCGACGGGCGCGAGCAGACGCTGGGCGTCGTGCGCGCGATCGCCGACCCCGACAACATCGACGCCGAGTTCGGCATCGTCGTGCGCTCCGACCTCAAGGGCGCCGGGCTCGGCGAGCGGCTGATGCACAAGATGATCGCCTACCTGCGCAGCCAGGGCACGCGCCGCCTCGTGGCCACCGTGCTCGCCGAGAACACGCGCATGCTCGATCTGGCGCGCTCGCTGGGCTTCACCGTCGGCCCCGTCTCACCCGGCGAGGGCACGCGCGAGATCCACCTGATGCTGTGATGGCCGCGGCCGACGCCCCGACGCGCGAGCCCGTCTTCGTCGCCCGCGGCCTGACCAAGGTCTACGGCGAGGGCCAGACCGCGGTGCACGCACTGCGCGGCGTCGACCTCGACGTCTACCGCGGCGAGTTCGTCGTGCTGCTCGGCGCCTCGGGCAGCGGCAAGTCGACGCTGCTGAACATCCTCGGCGGTCTGGACAACGCGACCAGCGGTGTGGCGCGCTGGCGCGACCACGACCTCACGCACGCCGACGACGCCGAACTGACGCGCTACCGCCGCGAGCACGTGGGCTTCGTGTTCCAGTTCTACAACCTGATCCCGAGCCTGACCGCGCGCGAGAACGTCGCCCTCGTCACCGACCTCGCCGTCGACCCGATGGAGCCGGCCGACGCGCTGCGGCTGGTCGGGCTCGGCGAGCGGCTCGACCACTTCGTCTCGCAGCTGTCGGGCGGCGAGCAGCAGCGCGTCGCGATCGCGCGCGCGATCGCCAAGCGCCCCGACGTGCTGCTGTGCGACGAGCCCACCGGCGCGCTCGACTGCGCCACCGGCATCGTCGTGCTGCAGGCCATCGAGCGCGTCAACCGCGAGCTCGGCACGACGACGATCGTGATCACGCACAACGCGCCGATCGCCGGCATCGCCGACCGCGTGCTGCGGCTGGCCGACGGGCGCATCGTCGACGTGCACGTCAACACGGCCAAGGTCGCGGCCGACACGCTGTCGTGGTGAGGGCGCGTTGAAGGCGCTCGACATCAAGCTGTGGCGCGACCTGAAGCGGCTGCGCGCGCAGGTGCTGACGATCGCGCTGGTCGTCGCGATCGGCGTGGCCGGCTTCGTCGGGCTGTTCTCGGTGCACGCGTCGCTGCTCGAGGCGCGCGACGCGTTCTACCGCGACAACCGCCTGGCCGACGTGTTCGCCTCGGTGCGGCGCGCGCCGCTGGCGCTCGTCGCGCGCATCGCCGCGATCGACGGCGTCGCCGAGGTCAAGACCGAGGTCGTCTACGACGCGCAGGTCGACGTCGAAGGCGTCGACGCACCGGTGACCGGGCGCTTCATCGGGCTGGACCTCGCGCGCGTGCACGCCGCCCGCCAGGGGTTGAACGCGCTGACGCTCAAGAGCGGGCGCTGGCCCGAGGCCGACGGCGCGCTCGAGGCGGTGGTCAGCGACCGCTTCGCGGTCGCGCGCGGCCTCAGGCCCGGCGACACGGTGCACGCGATCCTCAACGGACGGCGCGAGCGCGTGCGCGTGGTCGGCACCGCGGCGACGCCCGAGTACGTGTTCGCCACGCGCGGCGGCGCGCCCGACGACGAGACCTTCGGCATCTGGTGGATCGACGACGAGCGCATGGCGCACGCGTTCGACATGCAAGGCGCGTTCAACCAGCTCGCGCTGCGGCTGCACGCCGGCGTGCCGCTGCCGCCGGTGCTCGACGCGCTCGACCGGCTGCTCGAGCCGTACGGCGCGATCGGTGCCGTCGGGCGCGACAAGCAGATGTCGGCCACCATCGTGCGCGACGAGCTGTCGCAGCTGAAGGTGCTGGGCACCGTGCTGCCGTCGATCTTCCTCGCGGTGGCGATGTTCATCCTCAACGTCGTGCTCGGGCGCCAGGTCGCGACACAGCGTAGCCAGATCGCGTCGCTGAAGGCGCTGGGCTACCGCGACGGCGAGATCGCGTGGCACTACATCAAGCTCGCGATCGTGATCGCCGGGCTCGGCGTGGCCGTCGGGCTCGCGCTGTCGGTGTGGATCGGCCGGCTGATGCTCGGCCTGTACGACGAGGTGTTCCGCTTCAACCGGCTCGCGTACCACACCGCGCCGTGGCTGGTCGGCGCCGCGGCGCTGATCGCGTCGTCGACGGCGGCGCTCGGCGCCTGGGCCGCGATCCGCGCCGTCGTGCGCCTGAAGCCCGCGCAGGCGATGCTGCCGCCGGCACCGCCGGCGTACAAGCCGACGCTGATCGAGCGCCTGGGCTTCGGGCGCCACGTCGGCGCCGGCGCGCTGATGGTGATCCGCAACTTCGAGCGCCGGCCGCTGCGCGCGGCGTTCACCGTCACCGGCATCGCGCTGGCGGTGGCGCTGCAGATCGCCGGTGCGTTCTGGCTCGATGCGATCGCGCACATCGTCGACGTGCAGTACCGCCAGGTGCAGCAGGCCGACGTGCTCGTGGACTTCCACAACCCGGTGCCGGTGACCGTCACGCGCGAGCTGCAGCGCCTGCCGGGCGTGATCGACGCCGAGGTCTACCGCAGCGAGCCGGTGCGCGTGCACCTGCGCGGGCGCAGCGAGGACACGGTGATGACCGGCTTCACGCCCGGCGCGCAGCTGCTGCGTCTCGTCGACGAGCAGCGCGGCCCGGTCGCGCTGCCGCCCGACGGCGTCGTGATGTCGGCGCTGCTGGCCGACGCGATCGGCGCGCGCGTGGGCGACCGCGTCACCGTCGAGTTCCGGCTGTGGCACCGCACGCGCGCCGAGGTCGAGGTCGTCGACGTCGTGCACATGATGTTCGGCAAGCAGCTGTACATGAGCCTCGGCGCGATGAACCGCCTCGCACGCGACGGCGACGGCGCCGGCGACGCCGCGCTGCAGATCGACCCGCACGCGCTGCCCGCCTTCTGGGCCGCGGTGAAGGCCGCGCCCGGCATCAGCGCCGTGTTCGACAAGCAGGCGTCGATGACGACGTTCGACGAGCGCACGTCGCGCAACATCGGCGTGTTCAGCGGGATCCAGACGCTGTTCGCCGTCGCGATGGCGGTGGGCATCATCTACAACGCCGCGCGCATCGCGCTGTCGGAGCGCGCGTGGGAGCTGGCGAGCCTGCGCGTGCTGGGCATGACGCGCGGCGAGGTCTCGGTGCTGCTGCTGGCCGAGCTCGGCGCCGAGCTGCTGCTGGCGCTGCCCGTGGGCGCACTGCTCGGCTGGGCGCTGGCGCACCTGCTGATGCAGCTGATGTCGCACGAGAACATCGACTTCCCGGTCGTGATCGAGCCGTCGACCTACGCGCTGGCGGCGCTCATCGTGCTGGCCGCCGGTGTGGCCAGCGCGCTCATCGTGCGCCGGCAGGTCGACCGGCTCGACCTCGTGGCCGTCCTCAAGGTGCGTGAATGAACGACCGCCGTCCGAACCGCAAGTGGCGCCGCTGGGCCGGCGCAGCCGCCGCCGTCGCTGCCGTCGTCGCGCTCGCCGCGTGGGCCTTCCAGCCGCGGGCGATCGTCGTCGACGTGGCCGCCGTCACGACCGGCCGCTTCGAGCAGGCCATCGAGGAAGATGGCCGGCTGCGGCTGAAGAACCGCTACGTGATCGCCGCCCCGACCTCGGGCCAGCTCGCGCGCCCGGTGCTCAGGGTCGGCGATGCCGTCGCCGCCGGCGACGTCGTCGCGGTGCTGACGCCGTCGGCGCCGTCGATGATCGACGCGCGCACGCGCGCCGTACTGCAGCAGCGCGTGGGCAGCGCCGAGGCCGCGCGCGCGGCCGCCGCGGCGCAGGTCGCGCGGCTCGAGACGGCGCTGGCGCAGGCGCGCATCGACGCCGAGCGCGCGCAGCAGCTCGCGCGCGACCACTTCATCGCGCCGTCGGCGCGCGACCAGGCCGTGCTCGCGCAGCAGGCCGCGCAGCGCGCGCTCGACGCCGGCCGCGCCGAGCAGCGCGCCGCCGACTACGCGCTGGCCGAGGCGCGCGCCGCGCTCGCGCGCGCCGAGCCGGCGCCCGGCGCGCGCGTCGAGGGCCGCTGGGAGCTGAAGAGCCCCGTCGACGGCCGCGTCGTCAAGCTGCACCTGGACAGCGCCGCGCCGGTCGCGGTCGGCCAGCCGCTGCTCGAGATCGGCGACACCGGCGCGCTCGAGGCGGTGGTCGACGTGCTGTCGAGCGACGCGCTGCGCATCGCGCCGGGCGCGGCGGTGACGCTGTCGCTGGGGCCCGGCGCGCCGACGCTGCCCGGCACCGTCGCGCGCGTCGAGCCGGTGGCGTTCACGAAGGTCTCGGCGCTGGGCATCGACGAGCAGCGCGTCAACGTCATCGTCGACTTCGACGCCGCCGCGGCGCAGGGGCGCGCGCTCGGCGACGGCTTCCGCGTCGATGCGCGCATCGTCACCGCGGCGCACGACGGTGCGCTGCTCGCGCCGAGCGCGGCGCTGGTGCGCGACGGCGCGCGCTGGCGCGTGTTCGTCGTCGACGGCGGCCGCGCACGCGCGCGGCCGGTCGAGGTGCGCGACCGCCACGCCGACGCCGCGTGGATCGAGAGCGGCCTGCGCGACGGCGAGCAGGTCGTGCTCTACCCCGGCAGCACGATGCGCGACGGCCAGCGCGTCCACGTGCGACGCTGAGCCGACCGCGCGCCGCGGCGACCATTTGACGGCCGTCAAGTCCGTCGTCGGCCCGGCTGGCACAGTCGCCGATCGATGCGCGACCCCCACGACGTCCACCACGTCATCACGCCGACATGGCGACGACGCATCATGATCGGGATCCGATGCTGCCGCGTGTCGTGACCGGTCTGTACCTGGCGTACCTGGTGACGCCGATCGCGCTGCTGTTCGTCGGCTCGTTCGGCGACCTGTGGCTCAACACGCTGTTTCCGACCGGCTTCACGCTGCGCTGGTATCTCGAGGTCGCCCACGACCCGAGCTTTCGCCGCGCGTTCACGGCCAGCCTGCTCGTCGGCGCGCTGACCTGCGCGGCGTGTCTGGCGATCGGCCTGCCGCTGGCCTACGCGGTGTACCGTGCGCGCAGCCCGCGCATCCGCGCGCTGGCCAGCGCGCTGTACCAGTTGCCGGTGGCGCTGCCGCCGCTGGTGCTCGCGTTCGGCTTCATCCTCGTGTTCTCGTCGGACCAGCTGCCGTGGCTGGGCAGCGTGTGGCTGCTGACGGCAGGCCACATCGTGCTCGCGCTGCCGTATTTCCTGCAGGCGGTGGTGGCCGACATGCAGCGCCTGGGCCTTCACGTGCTCGAGGACGCGGCCGAGTCCCTGGGCAGCTCGGGGCTGCAGCGCTTCTTCCACATCGTGCTGCCGTCGCTGCGGCACTCGATCCTGTCGGGGCTGATCGTCGTCGCGGCGCTGTCGGTCGGCGAGTTCCAGTTCTCGAACCTGGTGGCGGGCTTCCTCAACCGCACCTACCCCGTCGTGCTGCTGCAGGCGTTCTACGGCGCCACCGGCTTCGCGTGTGCGGCCACCGTGATCCTGCTCGTGCTCGCGCTCGCGGCGTCGGTGGGCGGGGCGCTGTCGACGCAGCGCGCGACGCGCCTGGGCCTGCGCGCGCCCT
Organism: Calidifontimicrobium sp. SYSU G02091; assembly: GCF_022631395.1. Classification (NCBI taxonomy): domain Bacteria; kingdom Pseudomonadati; phylum Pseudomonadota; class Betaproteobacteria; order Burkholderiales; family Sphaerotilaceae; genus Azohydromonas; species Calidifontimicrobium sp. SYSU G02091. The sequence goes on along the minus strand of NZ_JALBGB010000005.1, from coordinate 139,085 downwards.
GAGGGCCACGAAAGACGCGACGATGGGCGCTGCCGTCGAGCTCGACCGGGTCACGTTCCGCTACGCCGGCGGCAAGGCCGGCATCTTCGACCTGTCGCTGCAGCTGCAGCAGGGCGAACTGCTCGTGTGCATCGGGCCGTCGGGCTGCGGCAAGACGACGCTGCTCAAGCTCATCGCGGGCTTCCTGCGCCCGGAGTCGGGGCGCGTGCGGCTCGGCGGGCGCGACGTCACCGATGCCAGCGTCGCCTCGCGCGGCTGCGGCATCGTGTTCCAGTCGTACGCGCTGTTCCCGCACATGCGCGTGTGGGAGAACGTGGCCTACCCGCTGCGCGTGCGCGGCGTCGCGGCGCCCGAGCGCCGGCGCAGGGCCGACGCGATGCTCGAGATGGTCGGCCTCACCGGCCTCGCCGAACGGCTGCCGGCGCAGCTGTCGGGCGGGCAGCAGCAGCGTGTGGCGCTCGCACGCGCGCTCGCGTTCGAGCCCCAGGCGCTGCTGCTCGACGAGCCGCTGTCGGCGCTCGACGCGGCCACCCGCGTCGCGATGCGCGACGAGGTGCGACGCATCCAGAAGATGCACCACATCGCGGCGCTGCTGATCACGCACGACCAGGACGAGGCGCTGTCGCTGGCCGACCGCATCGCAGTGCTCAAGGACGGGCGGCTGGTGCAGTGCGACACGCCGCAGGCGATCTACGACCGCCCCGTCGACGGCTTCGTCGCCGGCTTCGTCGGCCGCGCCAACGTGCTCGATGCGCGCGCCGCCGACGCCGAGCACGTCGACTGCGCGCTCGGACGCCTGCGCACGATGCCGCACGGGCGCGCCGCCGGCACGGCGCTCCGGCTGCTGATCCGCCCCGAGCGGCTCGAGCCGGCAGCCGCCGACGCCAGCGGCGACAACGTGTTCGATGCGCGCGTGCTGAACGACCGCTTCTTCGGCGCGACGCGACAGCTCGACCTCGGCGTCGGCGACGCGGTGCTCAAGCTGGAGACCACGTCGCGCGAGACGTTCGCCCGCGTGCACGTGCCCGTGGCGGCGATCCAGTTCCTGGCCCACCCGTAGTCCCTTCCCACCCCGACGAGAGGAGTCCCCGATGAGCACACGCAGAACGATCCTGGTGGCCGGCACGGCGGCGCTGATCCCGCCCGCGCTGTGGGCGCAAGCGCAGAACGTGACCAACACGCCCGAGCTGTACCCGGGCGAGCGCGCGCTGTACGAGGCCGCGCGCAAGGAAGGCATGGTGGTCAGCTTCGACACCGGACCGACCTGGGCCAACTGGGCCGCGCAGTTCCGCGCCTTCAAGGCCCGCTACCCCGACGTCGAGATCGTCTACAACGACCTCGGCTCGGCGGCCACCGTCGTCGCGCTCGACAAGGCGCGCAACCGTCCGCAGGCCGACACGGCGTACTACTTCGCGGCGTCGGCGGTCGACGCCGCCGACAAGGGGCTGGTCGCGCCGTTCAAGCCGGTCAACTTCGACAAGCTGCCCGAGGTGTTCCGCCACCCCGAGGGGCGCTGGTTCACGATCCACTCGCTGACGATCGCTTTCGTCGTCAACACCAAGCTGGTCAGGAACGTGCCGCAGTCGTGGGCCGACCTGCTCAAGCCCGAGTACCGCAACACCATCGTCTACCTCGACCCGCGATCGACCGGCGTCGGCCAGGTGATGACGTTCGCGGCCAACTTCGGCAACGGCGGCGACATGAACAACGTCAAGCCCGGGCTGGACTACCTCGGGCGGCTGCACCAGTCGGGCAACGTGCTGCGCGTGCTCGGCACGACGCCGTACGCGCAGTTCGTCAAGGGCGAGATCCCGATCTGGATTTCGTACGAGAACGACGGCCTGAAAGCCAAGTACACCGACGGCCTGGGCGATGCGGTGGCCGTCGTGATCCCGAAGGAAGCGTCGGCTGCGGCGCCGTACGCGATCAGCCTCGTCGAGCGCGGGCCGAACCCGAACGCCGGCAAGCTGTGGCTGAACTTCGTCATGAGCGACTTCGGCCAGGGCATCTTCGCCGAGGGCTTCGTGCGCCCGAGCGTGCCCGGCATCGCGCTGCCGGCCAGCGTGGCCGACAAGATGCCGGCCGCACCGCAGGTGCGCCCGCTCGACGTGCGCGCCGCGGCGGCGAAGAAGGCCGAAATCGACCAGGGCTACGTCGCGGCCACCGGCGTGCGCTGAGCCGGCGATGACGCGCGCCACCTTCGCGCTGCTCGCGGCGCCGGCCGTGCTGCTGCTGGCGCTGTTCTTCGCGCTGCCGGTGGCCGCCGTCGTCGTCGACGCGCTGCGCGAGGGGCTCGCGGCGTTCGCACGCGTCGTCGCGATGCCCACGTTCTGGCCGTCGCTGGTGGGCAGTACGGTGCTGACGCTCGTCGCGTCGACGCTGTCGCTGGGGGTGGGCGTTGCGGTGGCGCTGCACCTGTCGCGCATGGACGAGCGCCGGCGCACGCTGCTGGCGTTCGTGATCGCGCTGCCGCTGACGTTCTCGGGGCTGATCGTCGCCTACGGCTTCATCCTGACCTACGGCCGCGCCGGGCTCGTCACGCAGCTGCTCGCGCTGGCCGGCGCCGACGCGGCGGTCGTCGGCAAGGCGCTGTTCACGCCGACGGGGCTCGCGTTCGCGTCGTCGTACTACCTGATCCCGCGCGTCGTGATGGGCGTGCTGCCGGTGTTCGTCAACTTCGACCGCGCGCAGCTCGACGTCGCGCAGTCGCTCGGCGCCACACCGGCGCAGGCGTTTCGGCAGGTGATGCTGCCGCAGCTGGCCGCACCGATCGTCGCCAGCGGCTGCCTGATCGCCGCCGTCGTCTTCGGCGCCTACGGCACCGCGCTCGCGCTGGTGGGCACGCGGCTCGAGATCCTGCCGCTGCAGCTGTACAGCCTGATCTCGGAGACCGGCTCCGACTTCCCGGCCGCCGCGGCGCTGGCGCTGTTGATCACCGCCGCGTGCTCGACGATCATGACGGTGGGCGCCTGGATCGGCAGCCGCCACGAGAAGCACCTGTGACCGCATCCGCCCCCGCCCACCTGCAGGCCCTGATCGCCGAAGTCGCCGCGCGCCAGCGCACGCGCCCCCTGCGCGTGCCGGTGGGCGTCATCGGTCCGCGGCAGGCCACGCCGGCGCAGGTCGCCGCCGCCGAGGCGGTCGGCCGCGGCATCGCGCGCATGGGGCTGGCGCTGATCTGCGGCGGCCGCGCCGGCGTGATGGAAGGTGCGTGCCGCGGCGCGCACGACGCCGGCGGCATCGCAATCGGCATACTGCCCGGCGACGACCCCGCCGAGGCCAACCCGTACGCCAGCGTCGTGCTCGCCACCGGCATCGGCGAGGCGCGCAACGCCGTCATTGCGCGCGCGGCGCTGTGCCTGGTGGCGATCGGCGACAACTTCGGCACGCTCAGCGAAGTCGCCTTCGGTCGCCAGTTCGGCAAGCTCGTCGTCGGGCTCGAGGGCGCGCCACGCGTCGACGGCGTCGTGCACGCGGCCACGGCCGACGACGCGCTGATCGAGGTGGCGCGCTGCGCGCTGGCGGCACGCTGAGATCGCGGGGCAACGCCGGCTGCGATCACGCCTGCGCCGCACCGATGCTCATGTCCCCACAGCCGCCTCGGCGCGACTCACACGCAAGGCGCGGGTCGGAAGGAACTGCCAACCATTCGCGAGCTGATGATTTAGGGAAACGCTGATCAAGCCCCCCGCGCCGCGGCGAGATCGTCCTGCGCGGGGCGAAACGGAGCGTTTTCGCGCAGTTTGTAGCCCCGAGGGCCTTGCAGGGGGCCTTTCGGCGCCCACCCGGGCCATGATGGGCCCACTACGGGCGCACCAATGCCGGCACGCGCCTCGCAGCCATGTACAGGTTGACCATCGCCAGCGCCGTGAAGACGCAATTGGCATTCTTGGCCAGACCGCGATAGCGCACCTTGGCGAACCCCCACAGGCGCTTGAGGACGTGGAGCGGGTGCTCGACGCGCGCGCGGTTGCGACTCTTGGTGCGGTTGCGCAGCCGCTCGGCCTCGTCCTCGCCGCCGGGTTTGCGCACGCGCCGGTTCGTGAAGTCACACGCCTGCGGCGCCGCGGCCTTGATGATGTCCGTACAGCCCTGGTAGCCCCGGTCGCCGTACACGCGCCGTTCCGCACCGTGCAGCAGATCGGGCAGCGGGTGCTTGTCGTGCACGTTCGCGCTGGTGACCACGACGCTGTGCACCAGCCCGGTCTTGCTGTCGGCGCCCACGTGCACCTTCATCCCGAAGTGCCACTGGTTGCCCTTGCGGGTTTGCTTCATGTCGGGGTCGCGCTGCTGCTCGGCGTTCTTGATCGAGCTCGGCGCGGCGATGATCGTGGCGTCCACGATTATGCCCGCGCTCAGGCGCAGGCCGCACTCCTGCAGGATGCGACCCACCTCGGCGAAGATGGCCTGACCCAGATGGTGACGCTCCAGCAGGTGGCGGAACTTGAGAATCGTGGTCGCATCGGGCACCGGCTCTCGGCCCAGGTCGATGCCGGCGAAGGCGCGCAGCGCCGCCGAGTCGTACAGCGCTTCCTCGCACGCGGCGTCGGCCAGGTTGAACCAGTGCTGCAGCAGGTGGCCGCGCAATGCGCTCCAGGCCCACGGGAGGGCGGCCGTTGCCGGGCTTGGGGTAGTGCGGCTCGATCAGCGCCACCAGCCGCGCCCACGGCACCAGTGTCTGCATCTCGGCCAGGAACGCGTCGCGCCGCGTGGGTTTGCGGAAACGCACGAATCCCGCGGACGCATCGGCCGCCGCTGCCAGGGTCATCTGGTCCATGACCGCCATCGTTGCCGCCCATCGCCAGGGCGACAAGACGGGCCACTACGAAGCGCGGGACTTGATCAGCGGTTCCCTGATGGCCAACTATTACCGCTGGCTGGCGCTGTGCTACGGCGTCACGCTGTCCGCGCACCCGGCGCTGGCGCTACCCAGCGGGCGCGACGAAACGGGCATGCCCTTCGGCCTGCAGCTCATCGGCCGCCTGCGCGGCGGCGCCGAACTGCTGACCCATGCTCATGCGCTGGAGCAGCTGTTGGCCGCCAATGTGGCAATGTCGCGGCCGCAGCCCGACCCGGCCGCGTTGAGCTGGCCGCGGCCGGAGCTGAAGTCCACCGTCACGCACCCGCCCGTCTTCGAGGGGCTGGCAGTGAAGGGCGCTTTGGCCGCGCCCGTGTAGCGACGCGCGGGGCGCTTGTGCAAGAAGAAAGGGCCCCCCGGGGAGGCCCTCGTCATTCAGCGGCCACTGGCGTTCATTTGCGTGCCGCGATCGCCTTCTCGGCGGCGTCGACAAGACCGGCGCCGATCTGCACCTTCCACTTCTCATACACGGGCCGCGTAGCCTTGACGAACGCTTCGCGCTCGGTCGGGGTCAGTTCCGTGATGGTCACGCCAAGAGCGGCGATTTCCTTCAGCAGCGGCTTGTCGGCCTCGGCCAGCCCCTTGCGCGCGATGGCGATCTGCTCCTTGCCGGCATCGATGGCGGCCTGGCGCACGATCGCCTGGTCGGCCGGCGTCCAGCTGGCCCAGACGTCCTTGTTGACGACGAAGATCAGCGGGTCGGCCACGTAGCCCCACATCGTCACGTACTTCTGACCCACGGTGTGCAGCTTGGCGGCGGTGAAGACCGACATCGGGTTTTCCTGCCCGTCGACCGCGCCGCTGGCCAGCGCAGGCTGCGCGTCGGCCCAGCTCATCTGCGTGGGGTTGGCACCGAGCGCGGTGAAGGTATCCAGGAACAGCGGCGAGCCCACCACACGGATCTTCAGGCCTTTCAGATCATCGGGCGACTTGATCGGCTTCTTGCTGTTGGTGATCTCGCGGTAGCCGTTCTCGCCCCAGGCCAGCGGCAGAGCGCCGGCGCGGTCGACGATCTGGAAGATCTGTTTGCCGACCTCGCCCTGCGTCAGGGCGTCGATGGCCTTGTAGTCGGGCATCAGGAAGGGCAGCGAGAACAGGTTGAGTTCCTTGATCTGCGGCGACCAGTTGATGGTCGAGCCGATCGCCAGGTCGATGACGCCCTGGCGGATGGCGGTGAACTCGCGCGTCTGGTCGCCCTGCACCAGCGACACGCCGGGGTAGAGCTTGATGTTGATGCGGCCCTGGGTGCGCTCGCGCACGAGGTTGGCCCAGATCTCGCCGCCCTTGCCCCAGGGAAAGGCGGTGCCCACCACGAGGCTCATCTTGTACTCGGGTTTGTAGCCCGCGGGCAGCGGGGCCTGGGCCTGAGCCTGGACCAGCCCAGCGGCGGCCAGCGCAGTGGCCGCCAGAGTGAACTTCAGGAAGGAACGCACGTGCATCGTCAGTCTCCTCGCGTTGGAAAAAGTAGGCGGTCAATAGCCCAGCGCACGCGGCAGCCACAGCGCCAGGGAGGGGAAGAGGATCACCAGCAGCAGCACCACCAGCAGCGCCGCCAACAGCCAAAGCACCCAGCGCAGCGTGTCCTCGATGCGCACACCAGCGATGCGGCAGGCCACCATCAGGTTGACAGCGATCGGCGGCGTCACCTGGCCCACCGCCACCATCAGCGTCAGCAGCACGCCCAGCCACACCAGGTCCCACTGGAAGGCCGTGGCCACCGGAAGGAGCAGCGGGATGAAGATGAGAAAGATCGACACCCCGTCCAGCACCATGCCCACCAGGACGAGCAGCAACACCAGCAGTGCCAGCACACCCCATTCGCCCAGACCACTGTGAACGATGGCCTTGGTGACGGGGTCGATCAGCCCCAGCGTCGACAGCGAGTAGGCAAAGATGCCGGCCAGCGCCACGACGATCAGGATCACCGCCGACAACTCACCGGCGTCGCGCAGGATCGCGAAGAGGTCACGCACGCCGATCGTGCGGTGGATCACCATGCCGACGAACAGGCCGTAGAACACCGCCACCACCGCGGCCTCGGTGGGTGTGAACCAGCCGGCACGCATGCCGCCCAGGATAAGCACCGGCGCAAACAGGCCCCAGCTGGCTTCGCGCAGGCTGCGCCAAAACGGCGGCTTCGGCAGCTCCGCCTCGAGCTGGCCCATGCGATGGCGCCGAGCCAGCCACACCGTGGGCACGATCAGCGCCAGGCCCACCAGCACACCGGGCACCATGCCGGCGGCAAACAGTGCTGGCACCGAGGCCCCGGGCACCAGCACCGAATAGACGATGAAGGCGATCGACGGCGGGATCAGGATGTCGGTGGCCGCCGCCGCACCCACCACGCTGGCCGCATAAGACGGCGGATAGCCGGCGCGCGTCATCGCGGCGATCATCACGCTGCCCACGGCAGCCGCGGTGGCCGGACCCGACCCCGAGATGCCGCCCAGGAACATGGCCACCGCAATGGCCACCAGCGGCAGCATGCCGGGCCTTCGGCCGACGATGGCGGTGGCGAAATTGACCAGGCGCAACGCCACGCCCGAGCGCTCGAAGATGGTGCCCACGAGCACGAACATCGGGATCGCCAGCAGCGGGTATTTGCCCAAGCCGGCGTAGAAGTTCTGTGGCACGGCCAGTAGGCCGAACCATTGCGTGCCGGCATTGGCTAGCGCGATGGCGGCGGTACCAGCCAGACCCAGCGCGGCGCCAATGGGCACGCCGGCCACCATCAGCGCGACGAAAACTGCGAACAGCAGGGCACCGATCACTGCGGCGGCTCCGTCCAGCCGTCAGCAGAGTTCACCTTGTGCGGCCGGGCAGCTCGCTTGCGCCCGACACGCGCGAACAGGCCGAGCGCGCGTGCGGCGATGGCAACGCTGAGCACCGGCAGCCAGACGGAATACCACCACTGCGGCACGCCGATCCCGGGCGAGGTCTCCTCCCACCTAATATGGTCCCACACCAGCCTGGCGCTGAGCAGGGCCATGACACCGAAGAGGAGCGCCACCATCAGCGCCCCGAAGCGCGCCAGCATGCGCCGCCGGACGGCGCTGCCGCTGTCGGCAAAAGCTTCGATGCGGATGTGCCGGTTGCGCGCCACCGCTGCCGAGCCGGCCACCAGCGCCAGCACGATCATCAAAAAGACAGAGATCTCCTCGGTCCACGCGAACGACTGGTTCGTGAGGTAGCGCACCACGACGTTGGCGAAGGTGATGAGCGCCAGCGCGGCCATCACGATGACGGTAAGCCAATCCTCCAGCGCCAGCGGCACGCGGCTCTGTGCATCGGGGCTGGCGGGGTCTTCCTGTTGTTCTTTGGGCACTGGCATGGTCGCAGCGGGTGCGGAACGATCAGGCCAGCGCGGACCGCGCAGCGGCCAGGATGTCGGGTACGCCGATGCGGGACTGGGCCTCCAGCACCGGCGAATAGCCCACTGGGATGCGGGGCGCGCCCAGACGGCGCACCTTGCAGCCTACGTGTTCGGCGGCGGTGGCGGCGATCTCGGCACCGAAGCCAGCGACCTGTACCGCCTCGTGCACCACCAGCAAGCGGCCGCTGCGGGCGCACGACGAAAGCACCGTCTCGCGGTCCCAAGGCCAGATGGTGGCCAGGTCGATCAGCTCGACCTCCACCCCGTCGGCAGCCAGGACGTCACAAGCCTGAGCGCAGGCCTGGAGCTGGCGGCTCCAGCTCACCAGTGTGAGGTGTCGGCCCGGCCGCAGCACACGCGCGCGCCCGAGCGTGGCGGTCTGCGTGACATCGACCTCGCCAGCGCTGCCCCACAGGGTCTTGTGTTCGAGGTAGACCACCGGGTCGCCGCAGGCCAGCGCAGCGCGCAGTAGCGAATAGTTGTCCTGCGGCGTGGCAGGTGCGACGACGACGACGCCGGGCAGGTGCGCAAACCACGCCTCCAGGCTCTGCGAATGCTGCGCCGCCGAGGCGTCCCAGATGCCGTTCGGCATGCGCACCACCATCGGCACGCGACCCTGGCCGCCGAACATGTAGCGGTTCTTGGCCGCCTGGTTGACCAGCTCGTCCATGCCGCAGAGGGCAAAGTCGACCACCCGCATCTCGACCACCGGCCGCAGCCCGGCCAGTGCCATGCCGACGCCAGCACCCAGGATGGCGGCCTCGCTGATCGGCGTATCGATGACGCGCTCGGCCCCGAAGCGTTGCAGCAAGCCCTTGTACTGGCCGAAGATGCCGCCACGGCCGACGTCCTCGCCCAGCACGACCACGTTCGGGTCGGCTTCCATCTCGTGCGACACCGCGGCCACAGCGGCCTCGGCGTAGGTCATGGTAGTCATCACTCCCACACCCCCGCACCGGTGGTTTGCACGTCGGTGAAGGCAGCGGCCGGGTCGGGCCAGGGCGCGGCCTCGGCGGCGTCCAGCGCGGCCTGCACCTCGGCGGCGACCTCGGCGTCTATGGTGTCCAACGTCGCCATCTGCGCGCCGGGCAGCGCCAGGTAGGCGGCGCGGGCGCGGGCAATCGGGTCGGTCTTCAACGCGGCAGCCAGCTCGGCTGGGTCGCGGTAGGCGGCCGGGTCAACCGACACATGACCCTTGACGCGGTAGGTGACGGCGTGCAGCAGACGCGGCCCGGCCCCGCTGCGTACAGCGTCCACCAGCCGGCCGGCAGCGGCATACACGGCCAGCACGTCGTTGCCGTCCACACGCTCAGAGGCGATGTCCAGCGCCGCGGCACGCACGCTGGCACCCTCGCCGGCAGTCATCGGGCCACTGGCGGTGGTGGCGCTCCAGCGGTTGTCCTCACACACGAAGAGCACCGGCAGCTGGAAGACGCGCGCCCAGTTGAGCGCTTCGAGAAAGGGCCCGCGGTTGATGGCTCCGTCGCCGAAGAAGCAGGCCGTGATGGCGTCGCGCCGCTGCAGCTTCTGCGCATGCGCGGCGCCCACCGCGATCGGCAGGCCTGCGGCCACTACGCCATTGGCGCCCAGCATTCCGACCGAGAAATCGGCGATGTGCATCGATCCACCCTTGCCGCCGTTGAAGCCCGTGGCCTTGCCGAACAGCTCGGCCATCATGCGGCCCAAGTCGGCGCCCTTGGCAAGCGTATGGCCATGGCCACGGTGCGTGGAGGTGAGGTAGTCGTCGCGCCGCAGGTGGGCACACACGCCGGCGGCCACAGCCTCCTGCCCGGTCGACAGGTGCAGCGGTCCGCGCACCTTGGCAGTGCCGTCAGCCGCCTTGCCGTAGGCGCTGACGCCGCCCTGGCTCGCGGCCTCGGCGGCGTTTTCGAAGGCGCGAATCCGCGCCATCGTTCGATACAGGCTCGCCAGCCTTTGCAGGTCTGCGTTCAAGGCCGCTCCCGGCTTACTTGTATGACTGGTAACGACAGTGAGGAGAGTCCTCGTTGTCATTTTAGGAGGACGCTCCGGCGCGCCCGGCCGCGACCCTGCGCATGCAGGCTGCGACCGCACAAAGACGGTTTTGCAGTCATATGAGACAGTGCCGCCGTGCCGTGCGCCTTCGCGCGGCTGGCATGGACGCGCCTCTTGGGCATCACAGGTTCGAAGGGCGTCGAATGTTGGATCGATTGCCAACACTTGTGCGTGTTGGCATCATTTCTATCAATGATGGCCTCACCATTGATCCGTCGGCGGGTCGTGATGGCGGCAGACGCGTTTGTCGAGGTCGTCGTTTGGCGGGTGCGTAAGCCGGTCCCACCAGCAGCGCACCCGTTCAAGTACAGGCTGGCCTATGTGGTGCGCGGGCAGTGCGTCCTGCGGTACGACAGCGAAAGGGGCAAGGGCGGTCACCGTCATATCGGCAACGTGGAATCGGCCTATGCCTTCACGACGCCGGAACAACTCATGGTCGACTTCGAGTCGGAAGTGAAGAGGTGGAATCGTGAACACGGTCGTACTTGAAGTTCGCTCTCTGGCGCAGACTCTGGCCGATGCCGCCCACGCAATGAGAACGGGCCGAGGCGAGCGTGAGGCACGCATCGCGTTCGCGACGCCAGAGTTGCTCTGGCAAGTCCTGACCGCCAAGCGGTGGGAACTTCTCAAGGTCATGTGCCGAGCGGGACCGATGTCGATACGCGAGGCAGCCCGCAAGGCGGGCCGCGATGTCAAAGCGGTTCACAGTGACATCACGGCTTTGCTCGATGCGGGGGTATTGAGTCGCACACCGGAAGGGAAGGTCGAGTTCCCATTCGACGCCGTCAGGGTCGAGTTCTTGCTTCAGGCCGCATAGCGCAACGCAACCCGAATGACGGCTTCGGGGGCTCATTGCGGTTGCGGTCTGACCGCTGAAGGTCGATGCAGCATGGCATGAGCAGCCACCCCACGGACAAGACTTGCGCTGGGCCTCGCGCCAGGTAATCTGCCTGGAACGGATCTGCTGACCGCGCTCATCGCCGCCACCCTGAAGCGGCCAGTCATCGACGAAGATTCCTCGCGCAACCACGTGTGAACCTGCGGTCGCCCTCGTGGGGCCGCAGACGCGAGCCGCGATGGCGGCGTGCGCCGCGCGCGTGGAGACACCCAATTCGACGGAAGGCATCCCGCCGCAGACCCGGCGTCGTCCCCGGTGACCGGGTCTTGCCAAAGACGCTTGGAAATCCTGCTTCGGGCGAGCCCACGCGCACCGTCGCCAGCAGCTCGAGCAACGCGGCCACGTTCGACCGCACCGCGTCTTCGGTCGCCCGGCCGACGAGGTCCGCGTAGCGCCACTGGTCGCGCCCGAACGGGGCGTGGCCGCGGGTCTCGATGTCGTGCGCGAACACCACGACGTCATCCTGCAGCCGCAGCAGCCGATAGGCGATAGGCGATCGTGAGCGTCACCGTCTGGCCCCAACGGCCCGTGATGGGATGGGCGCGCAGCTCGGCGTGCAGTGCGAAGCCGGACGTCGGTGCGTCGCGACACGGCAGTCCGGCCTCGCGCAGCGCCTGCGCGAGGGCCTGCGCGACGTGCTCGGCGTGCCCGTCGCGCAGCCTGGCGCCGGCGACGCGCTGCAGGCGGTCGAGGCCGTCGACACGCCGCAGGCACAAGCCGTCGCGAGCGAGCGCCTCGTCGCCGCGCCAGGGCGCGGTCGGCGCAGGCGCATGGCCGCCACCGACAGCGAATACGCCGGCACCGGCGCCGTCGCGGCCCACAGCGTGCTTGCGCCCAACTGGGCCAGTCCTTCCAGGCCGGCGCAGCCGGCCGTCAGCATGCCCGCGAGCGCCATCGCCAACCGCGGCGCCAGGAAGCGCCGGTGCGACGACGGCGAGCGCCGCCGAGCAACACGCCAGTGCAACACGTCCTCCCGCTTCGGCGACGACGCTCCAGCATACCCCCCGAGATGCGGGTCAGTGCGCATCGGTTCAGCCCTTCACCCCGGGGTCGCGGGATGCGCGTCGGACCACCGGGCGATAGCGTCGTGGCTCATCTCGAGGCCAGCGGCCGACCTTGCAGCCCACCGACCCGATGCCCATGAAAACCCTGCACCGCCTGCTGGCCACGATGGCCCTGCTGCCCTGGGTGGCCAGCACCCATGCGGCCACACTGACGATGAACGGCTGGCTGTTCGGCAGCGGCCACACCGTGAATGTCTCCGCTCCCACGTACCGAGGCCTGGCCGGCGGCTTCAAGGGGACATTGAGCGGGCTGAGCGACACGCGGTTCAACAACGCCCTGGTCGAGATGTACTGCGTCGATCTGGCCGAGAGCCTCGACACCTCGCCCGGCCGCACGTATTCAGTGAAGATGGCCGGCGAACCTGGCACGGCGGTCTTCACGCTGATGCCGGCCAGCGCCCTGTTCTCCACCGCCGTCGTCGACCGGCTGGCGCGGCTGGTCAGCCTGGTCGAAGGCACGCCGACCTGGGTCGACACCTCGCAGGAGTCGACGTCGATGCAGCTGGCGATCTGGAACACGATCTACGACACCGACGTCTCGCTCACCGGCGGCACGTTCAACGATGCGAGCAGCCATGCGGCCTACGCCAACTCGCTGCTGGCCGCCTCCGTCGGGACGCCCGTCACGCAGGACCTGTACGTGCTGCGCTCGGTGGGACAGCCGGGCAAGCAGGATCAGCTGATCTGGATCCAGCGCGTGCCCGAACCGGCGACATGGGTGCTCGTGGCGCTGGCGCTGGGCGGCGCAGCGGGCGCGCGCCGCTGGCGGCCTCAAGGCTGATCGGCGCCCGCCGCCGGCGCCGCATCGTCGTCGAGCACGTCGTCACCATACTCGGTGCGAAACGACGCCGCGTCGAGCCCCTGCTCGCGCAGCCAGCGCACCATCACGGCCTCGTGGCCGTGCGTGACGATGACGCGCGCTGCCCCGGTGGCGCGGATGGCGCGCTGCAGCCCGGGCCAGTCGGCGTGGTCCGACAGCACGAAGCCGCGGTCGACGCCGCGGCGGCGGCGCGCGCCGCGCAGCTGCATCCAGCCGCTGGCGAACGCGTCGCTGCAGTCGCCGAAGCGCTTGAGCCACGCGCTGCCCTGCACCGACGGCGGCGCGACGACGAGCGCGCGCTTCAGGTCGTCGCGGCCCAGTTCGTGCGCGCGGTGCGTGGCCGGCAGCGCGATGCCGGCGGCACGGTACGCGGCGTTGACGGTCTCGACGGCGCCGTGCACGACGATCGGTCCGATCGACGCGTCCACACCCGCCAGCAGCCGCTGCGCCTTGCCGAAGCTGTAGCCCATCAGCAGGCTCGCGCGCCCGGCCGCGGCGTTGGCGGCCCACCACGCGTCGATCTCGGCGAACACCTCGGCCTGCGGCCGCCAGCGGTACACCGGCAGCCCAAACGTGCTCTCGGTGACGAAGACGTCGCAGCGCAGCGGCTCGAACGGCATGCAGGTCGGCTGGGTCTCGTCGTGCGCGCTGAGGTAGTAGTCGCCCGAGACGACCCACACGCGCCCCGCGCGCTCGAGCCGCACCTGCGCCGCGCCGAGCACGTGGCCGGCCGGGTGCAGGCTCACGCGCACGCCGCGGTGCTCGACCGCCTCGCCCCAGTCCAGTGTCTGCAGCGCGATGTCGTCGCCGAGCCGCGCGCGCAGCACGCCGGCGCTCGCTGCCGAGGCGAGGTAGTGCGCGTGACCGCGGCGCGCGTGGTCGGCGTGGGCGTGCGTGATGACGGCGCGCCCGACCGGCCGCCACGGGTCGATGAAGAAGTCGCCCGGCGGGCAGTACAGCCCCTCGGGGCGCTCGACGACGAGGTCGGCCGCGGCGCACAGCGCCACGGTGTCGGATGTCACGGCCACCGCGCGATCGTAGACGCAAGGCGCACGGCGTCGCGGCGCCCGCGTATGCTCGCGGCCTCGCCACGCACCGCCTCGCCGTGAACGCACCCGACGCCGCCACCCGCCGCTCCGCGCCGATGGAGCCGGCGCAGATCTTCTTCAGCGCGCACGGGCGCATCTCGCGGCGCACGTGGTGGCTGTACGGCGTTGCGGCGATCCTCGGCCTCGGGCTGCTGCTGACGGCGCTGCTGCGCATCGCCGGCGCCGACGAGGACACGGCCACCGCCGTCGCGTCGCTGGTGCTGCTGTGGCCGTCGCTGGCGATCTCGATCAAGCGCTGGCACGACCGCGACAAGTCGGCGTGGTGGGTGCTCGTCGGGCTGATCCCGGTCATCGGCGGGCTGTGGCTGCTGATCGAAAACGGCTTCCTGCGCGGCACGCCCGGCCCCAACCGCTACGGCGACGACCCGCTCGCCGTGCGCTGACTCGCGCAGCGCCGCGCGCCGCGGCTTGCGCTACGATGCGCGCCAGGAGATGGCATGCCTCCTCGAACCGCCCGGCCAGCGCGGGGCCGATGACGCCTGCGAACCGGCCCGCCGGGCGGTCGCGTAGCGCCGCATCGCTTCCGCCCGCGGCGGCCCACCCGCAACAAGGACGGACCGCGTGCTCGCCTCGATTGTCGCGATCAGCGCTGGCGCCTCGCTCGGCGCGCTGCTGCGCTGGGTGCTGGGCACCCAGCTCAATGCCCTGTTTCCGATGCTGCCGCCGGGCACGCTGGTGGCCAACCTCGTCGGCGGCTACCTGATCGGCGTCGCGGTGGCCTGGTTCGGCAGCCATCCCGGCCTCGCGCCCGAATGGCGGCTGTTCATCGTCACCGGCTTCCTCGGCGGGCTGACGACGTTCTCGACCTTCTCGGCCGAGGTCGTCGCCCAGCTGCAGGCCGGCCGCCCCGGCTGGGCGCTGGCCACCGCGGCGGCACACCTGCTGGGCAGCGTCGCGATGACGCTGCTGGGCATCGCCACCGTCGCGTTCGCGCGCGCACCTTCGTCGCTCGGAGGCTGAATCATGAAGGGCTACCAGGTCACGTTCATCACGCCGCAGGGCCGCCGCCACGGCCGCCAGACGGTGCACGACTGGCTGCTCGGCGTGTGCCGCGAGGTCGGCGTGCAGGGCGTCACGACGGTGGTCGCGGCCGAGGGCATCGGGCGCAACGGCAGGCTGCACGCAGCGCACTTCTTCGAGCTCGCCGACCAGCCGGTCGAGGTCGTCGTCGCGCTGACGCCCGAGCAGTGCGACGCGCTGTTTCGCCGCCTCGAGGCCGAGCAGGCCAACCTGTTCTACGTGCGCACCGAAGTCGAGTTCGGTGTCGTCGGCGCGCCGCCGCCCGGCTGAGCGCGACGCGGCGACGCGCCGCCGTCAGTACCGCCCGCCGACGCCGGCCACGCGCAGGTACAGCCGCGCGAGCCACGCCATCACGGCGCGCTGCAGCACGGCCCACGGGCCCTGCGCGAGGCCGGGGCGCGTGACCTCGCGCGACTGCGCGATCGCGCGGTCGAACTCGGCGGCCAGCTCGCGCGTGAAGTCGGGGTCGCGCACGACGACGTTGGCCTCGAGGTTGAGCAGCAGCGACATCGGGTCGATGTTGGAGCTGCCCACCGTGGCCCAGTCGTCGTCGACGAGCGCGACCTTGGCGTGCAGGAACGCGGCCTGGTATTCGTGGATGTGCACGCCGCGCGACAGCAGCTCGGTGTACAGCGAGCGCGCCGCGAAGCCGGCGATGCGGTAGTCGAGCTTGCCCTGCAGCAGCAGGCGCACGCGCACGCCGCGCTGGACGGCGTCGCGCAGCGTGCGGCGGAACTGGCGCCCGGGGTAGAAGTACGGGCTCGCGAGGTCGATGCGCGTGCGCGCGCGGCGGAACGCATCGATGTAGGCGCGCTCGATCGCGCGGCGCTGGCGCAGGTTGTCGCGCACGACGAAGGCGGCCAGCATCGGCGCGTCGGCCGTCTCGGCGAGCACGCTGTCGCCGGCGACGATGCGCACCTCGCGCAGCAGCGCGCGCACGCGCGCCAGCGGGTCGGCCGCGCGCGCGAGCGCGCGCATCTGGTCGGGCCAGTCCTCGCCGAACGACGCACGGTGCCACATCGCCTGCGTCGTCTGCAGCACCGGCGCGACGACGGGGCCGCGCACCTCGACGGCGAAGTCCAGCCGCGGCTCGGCGGTGGGACCGTGGCGCAGGTCGTGGCGGTCGTCGATGATGTTGATGCCGCCGACGTAAGCGACCTCGGCGTCGACGACGCACAGCTTCTGGTGCAGCCGCCGCAGGTGCTCGGGCTGCAGCAGCGCACGCCAGTTCGTCACCGGCCGGAACACCGTCAGCCGCACGCCGCTGCCGGCCCACCAGCGCTGCAGCGTCGGCAGCGCCGACATCGAGCCGAAGCCGTCGACGACGACATGCACGCGCACGCCGCGCCGCGCCGCGGCGGCCAGTGCATCGGCGACGCGCTTGGCGGCGGCGTCGTGGTGGAAGATGTAGGTGGCGAGCCACACCTCGTCGCGCGAGCGCTCGATCGCGTCGCACATCGCCGGGAACATCTCGTCGCCGCCGCGCAGCAGGCGCACGCGGTTGCCGCCGGTGAACAGCGCCCGCGGGTGCAGGTACCAGCGCAGGTCGTGGTGGCCGGGGTCCGGCGGGGCCTCGGCGGGCGGCAGCGTCGGGGCCGCCGCGGGCGCTGGAGCCACCGCCGGCGCCGGCGGCAACGGACCCTCGGTCACGCGAGTTCGAGCTCGGCCACCAGCGGCAGGTGGTCCGACATGCGGGCCCACGCGCCGCCGCGGGGCACGAAGGTCGAGCGGCACACGAGCCCGCGCATGTAGACGCGGTCGAGCGCGAACACCGGCACGCGCGACGGGAACGTCAGCCGGTGCGACGCCGGCAGGTGCTCGGCGCGCGCGCGCGTGAGGCCAATCTCGGCCATCGGGCCATCGAGCTTCTCGCCCCAGTCGTTGAAGTCGCCGGCCACCAGCAGCGGCTCGCCGCGCGGCACGTTCGCGTCGAGGTACTGCGCGAGCCGCTGCACCTGGCGCACACGGCTGGCGTGGATCAGCCCGAAGTGCGCGACGACGGCGTGGACCGTCAGCCCCTGCCACTGCACCGGCACGTGCAGCAGGCCGCGCTGCTCGAACGGGTGGTCCGACACGTCGTAGTGGCCGGGCTCGCCGATCGGCCAGCGCGACAGCAGCGCGTTGCCGTGCTCGCCATGACGCGTGACGGCGTTGGTGCGGTAGGCGACGTCGTAGCCCTCGGGCGCGAGGAACTCGGCCTGCCCCTGCTGCGGCCAGCCGAACCAGGTGCGCTCGAACTGGCGCGCCTCGCGCGCATGGAACAGCCGCACCTCCTGCAGGAACACGAGGTCGGCGTCGAGCGCCTCGATGCCCAGCCCGAGGTTGTGGATCTCCAGGCGCTTCCTCGGGCCGACACCGCGCACGCCCTTGTGGATGTTGTAAGTGGCCACGCGCAGCACCTCCCCCGCGCCGTCGAACGGCGGCAGCAGCGTCGACTGCAGCGGGTTGAGTTGCCTCAGGTGCTGGCGGATCACGGTCGGCGGTCCTCGGGCGGCGGGTCCGGCAGGAAGTGCGGCAGTTGCAGGATGGCCTCGGCGTTGCTCGGCGAGAAGCAGCGGTCGGCCGCCTCGCGCCAGGGCAGCCATTCGAACCGCAGATGCTCGCGCGGGTTCAGCGTGACCGCGATGCCGCGCGGCACCGTCAGGCCGAACACGTGCTCGGTGTTGTGCGTCACGCCGCTCGCGTAGCGGTGGCGCCACACCGGGTAGATCTCGTAGACGTTGGCCAGGCCCCAGTCGCGCAGCGCCGACAGCGGCACGTCGCCGCCGTCGCCGATCGCGATGCCGGTCTCCTCGGCGACCTCGCGCACGCAGGTGCGCACGAGCGGCTCGTCGGTGTCGTCCTTCGAGCCGGTGACGCTTTGCCAGTAGCCGGGCCGGTCGGCGCGCTCGATCAGCAGCACCTCGCGCTGCGGCGTGTGGATCACGACCAGCACCGACTCGGGGATCTTGGGACGGCGGCCGGCCGCGGACTCAGACACCGCTGACCACCGCGTCGAGGGCGTCGACCAGCGACGCCGATGCATGCCGCAGCGAGGCCACCGGCTCGCGCAGCAGTCGTGCCGGCAGCGGTGCACACAGCTGCGCCGCCGGATACAGCCTTTCACCGCCAATGTCGACCGGCTGCGAGAGCCGCCGCGGCATCGCCCCCGCGGGCACCGACATGCGCGCGAGCGGCATCACCAGCCGCGTCGCGAAACGGTCGAGTTGGTCGCTCTGGATCACGACGAGATACGGGAACGCCTCGCGCTGAGCCGGCGACGGATTGGCGTAGACGTCGAATTGCGCCATGCCCGTCACCAAGGGCGGAATTCTTCGCCAGGGATGCCGAAGCGATCGACCAGGCGGTTCTGCTCGTCGACCCAGTCCTTGTACTTCTCGTAGAACGCGGCACCGGCGTCGTGGCCCGAGGCAGCCGGCCGCTGCTCGGCGCGCAGCAGCTGCGCGTAGCGCTCGCTCGAGATCACGACGCTGTACGGCCGCCCGGCCTTCTCGATGAACACCGGCTCACGCTGCGAACGTTCGAGCACCTGCCCGAGACGGTTCTTGGCTTCGGTGGCGGTGACGCTCGTCGGCATGGCAGGCAGCCCGTTAGCTAATCTGGCCATCGATCGTACACCGCCGCCGCGCCAGCGCGCGGGCGGCGACCCCACCGGCCGTGTGCCGCGCTCAGGTGCGCGGATTGCGCAGCCGGATGTGCAGCTCGCGCAGCTGCTTCTCGTCGACCGGGCTCGGCGCGCCGGTCAGCAGGCACTGCGCGCGCTGCGTCTTCGGGAACGCGATCACGTCGCGGATCGACTCGGCGCGCGTCATCAGCGTGACGAGCCGGTCCAGCCCGAACGCGAGCCCGCCGTGCGGCGGCGCGCCGTACTGCAGCGCGTCGAGCAGGAAGCCGAACTTCGCCCGCGCCTCCTCGTCGCTGATGTTCAGTGCCTTGAACACCTTGCGCTGCACGTCGGCGCGGTGGATGCGCACCGAGCCGCCGCCGAGCTCCCAGCCGTTGAGCACCATGTCGTAGGCCTTGGCCAGGCAGGCGCCGGGGTCGCTGTCCATCAGGTCCTCGTGGCCGTCCTTCGGCGACGTGAAGGGGTGGTGCATCGCGTTCCAGCGGCCCTCGTCCTCGTCGTACTCGAACATCGGGAAGTCGACGACCCACAGCGGCGCCCAGCGGTCTTCGAACAGGCCCTTCGCGCGGCCGAACTCGCTGTGGCCGATCTTCGTGCGCAGCGCGCCGAGCGCGTCGTTGACGACCTTGGCCTTGTCGGCGCCGAAGAAGATCAGGTCGCCGTTGGCCGCGCCGGTGCGCTGCAGGACCGCGGCGATCGCCGCGTCGTGCAGGTTCTTGACGATCGGGCTTTGCAGCCCCTCGCGGCCCTTCGCGAGGTCGTTGACCTTGATCCACGCCAGCCCCTTGGCGCCGTAGATCTTGACGAACTCGGTGTAGCCGTCGATCTCGCCGCGGCTCATCTCGCCGCCGCCGGGCACGCGCAGCGCGGCCACGCGTCCACCCGGGGTCGTGGCCGGCCCGGAGAAGACCTTGAACTCGACGTCGGCCATCACGTCGGTCAGCTCGGTGAACTCGAGCTTCACGCGCAGGTCGGGCTTGTCGCTGCCGAAGCGGTGCATCGCCTCGGCGTAGGTCATCACCGGGTACGCCGGCAGCTCGACGCCGAGCGCGCGCTGGAACACGCGGCGGATCATGCCCTCGAACAGCGCGCGGATCTCGTCCTCACCGAGGAACGAGGTCTCGATGTCGATCTGCGTGAACTCGGGCTGGCGGTCGGCGCGCAGGTCCTCGTCGCGGAAGCACTTCGTGATCTGGTAGTAGCGGTCGAAGCCGGCAACCATCAGCAGCTGCTTGAACAGCTGCGGCGACTGCGGCAGCGCGAAGAACATGCCGTCGTGCACGCGGCTGGGCACGAGGTAGTCGCGCGCGCCCTCGGGCGTGCTCTTGGTCAGCATCGGCGTCTCGATGTCGATGAAGCCGTGCTCGTCGAGGAACTTGCGCGCCTCCATCGCGACGCGGTAGCGCAGCATCAGGTTCTTCTGCATCTGCGGGCGGCGCAGGTCGAGCACGCGGTGCGTCAGGCGCACCGTCTCGCTGAGGTTGTCGTCGTCGAGCTGGAACGGCGGCGTCACGCTCGGGTTGAGCACCTCGAGCTCGTGCGCGAGCACCTCGACCTTGCCGCTGACGAGGTTGGCGTTCTCGGTGCCGGCCGGCCGCGCGCGCACGACGCCGACGACCTTCAGGCAGAACTCGTTGCGTACGCCTTCGGCGGTGGCGAACGTCTGCGGCCGGTCAGGGTCGCAGACGACCTGCACGATGCCTTCGCGGTCACGCAGGTCGATGAAGATCACGCCGCCGTGGTCGCGCCGGCGGTGCGCCCAGCCCATCAGGGTCACGGTCTGGCCCATCAGGGCGTCGCTGACGAGGCCGCAGTAAGTGGTTCTCATGGGGTTTTGACTCCGGGTCGCGATGTGCTGGGGGTCGGGACGGTGACGGCAGGCGTGGCACGCGGCTTCGCGACGGGCCGGGCGCTGCGGCGCACGCTCAGCCGGCGGGGTTTCGTGCCAGTGGCAGCTTGGGCGGCGCGCCCGGCGCGGCGGCCGGCACGACGACGCCCATCGAGATGATGTACTTCAGCGCCGCGTCGACGCTCATGTCGAGTTCGATCACGTCGGCGCGCGGCAGCATCAGGAAGAAGCCCGACGTCGGGTTCGGCGTCGTCGGCACGTAGATGCTCAGGTAGTCGCCCTGCAGGTGCTCGGCGACCTCACCGCCGGGCTTGCCGGTCACGAAGGCGATCGTCCACGCGCCGGCGCGCGGGTACTGCACCAGCACCGCCTCGCGAAACGCCTGCCCGCTGCTCGAGAACAGCGTGTCCGAGACCTGCTTGACCGAGCTGTAGATCGACTTGACGATCGGAATCTTGCCGACGAGCCGGTCCCACTGGCGCAACCACCACTGGCCGAAGAAGTTGGTCGCGAACACGCCGGTGGCCAGCAGCAGCACGAACACGACGACGACGCCGAGCCCAGGCCAGTCGCGCAGCCGCTCGATGCCCGACTGCGCGCTCGCCGGCGCGATGGCCGCCACTGCCGACAGCAGCGCGCCGAACACGCCGTCCATCAGGCCGACGAGCCACAGCAGCACGTACACCGTGATGGCCAGCGGCAGCCACACGAGCACGCCGGCGACGAGAAACCGCTTCACGTCGGGCCTTCAGCGGGCGGTCGGGGGGTGCGGGCAGGCGGTGCGGCAGGCCGCGTCGGTGCCGGGCCGCGCCGCGTTCAGGCGCAGCCGCACGAGGCGCCGCAGCCGCCGGACGGCGCGCCGGCGTCGCTCGTGGCGGTGGCCGGCTTGGATTCGCTGGCGGGCGCGCCGTCGGCGGGCTTGGCCGACGCGCCGCCACTGCCACCGCGAAAGTCGGTCACGTACCAGCCCGAACCCTTGAGCTGGAAGCCGGCGGCCGTCACCTGCTTGGCGAAGGTCTCGGCGCCGCAGGACGGGCAGGTGGTCAGCACGGGGTCGGAGATCTTCTGCAGCACGTCCTTCGCGTGGCCGCAGGACGAGCAGCGGTAGGCGTAGATGGGCATGATGCAACTCCTGCCGGCGCTCGCGCACCGGGGTTGGGGTGAGGGGGACTCTCGGGCCGTTCAGCGCCCGCCACCGCGGGCGGCAGCGGCACGGCTGAAAAACCTTGAATTCTACATTTCGAGGCCCCGCCGCCGGTTTCAACCCCCCTGCCCGGCCCCGCGCCGCGCCGGCGCGGCCGCGCTCAGCCGCGCAGCCAGTGCAGCCAGGCCTGCGTCAGCACCGCGCCGGTGACGAAGCCGGCGACGGCCAGCACCACCGATTGCACCAGCCGGCGTGTGCGCCGCTGCTCGGCGAGCAGCTCGCGCAGCAGCGGCACCGGGTCGCCGGCGCGCTGCTGCAGCGACTGGTGCACCAGCCGCGGCAGCTCGGGCAGCAGGTGCGCGTAGCGCGGCGCCTCGTTGCCCAGGCGCGCGAGGAAGCCGCGCCAGCCGACCTGCTCGTCCATCCAGCGCTCGAGGAACGGTTTGGCCGTGCTCCACAGGTCCAGGTCCGGGTCGAGCTCGCGCCCGAGGCCCTCGATGTTGAGCAGCGTCTTTTGCAGCAGCACGAGCTGCGGCTGGATCTCGACGTTGAAGCGCCGCGAGGTCTGGAACAGCCGCATCAGCACGTTGCCCAGCGAGATCTCCTTGAGCGGGCGGTCGAAGTACGGCTCGCACACGGCACGGATCGCCGACTCGAGCGCGTCGACGCGCGTCGACGGCGGCACCCATCCCGACTCGACGTGCAGTTCGGCCACGCGCTTGTAGTCGCGGCGGAAGAACGCGATGAAGTTCTGCGCCAGGTAGTCCTTGTCGAAGTCGGTCAGCGTGCCGACGATGCCGAAGTCCAGCGCGATGTAGCGCCCGAACGTGGCCGGCGCGACCGAGACCTGGATGTTGCCCGGGTGCATGTCGGCGTGGAAGAAGCCGTCGCGGAACACCTGGGTGAAGAAGATCGTCACGCCGTCGCGCGCGAGCTTCTTGAAGTCGACGCCGGCGTCGCGCAGGCGCTGCACCTGGTTGATCGGGATGCCGTTCATGCGCTCCATCACGATCACGCCCGGCGTGCACAGCTCCCAGATCATCTCGGGGATCAGCACCAGGTTCAGCCCCTGCATGTTGCGCCGCAGCTGCGCGGCGTTGGCCGCCTCGCGCACGAGGTCGAGCTCGTCGTGCAGGTAGCCGTCGAACTCGGCCACCACCTCGCGCGGCTTCAGCCGCCGCCCGTCGACCGAGACGCGCTCGACCCAGCGCGCCAGCCGGTGCAGCAGCGCGAGGTCGTCGTCGATCACGGCGAGCATGCCCGGGCGCAGCACCTTGACCGCGACCTCGCGCCCGTCGAGCAGCTGCGCGAAGTGCACCTGCGCGATCGACGCGCTGGCCACCGGCTCGGCGTCGAAGCGAGCGAACACCTGCTCGATCGGGCGGCCGAACGCGCGCTCGACGAGCGCGCGCGACTGCGCGCTCGGAAACGGCGGCACGCGGTCCTGCAGCCGCGCGAGCTCGTCGGCGATGTCGGGCGGCAGCAGGTCGCGGCGCGTGCTCAGCACCTGGCCGAACTTGACGAAGATCGGCCCCAGCCGCTCGAGCGCGCGCCGCAGCCGCACGCCGCGCGGCTCGTCGAGCCGGCGGCCGATCGTGATCACGCGCGCCAGCAGCCGCACCCAGCGCTGGCGGAACCCCGACAGCGCGATGTCGTCCAGCCCGAAGCGCAGGACGGTGAAGACGATGAAGACCAGTCGCGCGAACTGCCTCATGGGCCGCCGCGCTCGGCGCCGCCGGGCTTCAGGCGCGTGGCCAGGTCGACGCCGGTGCGCACGGCCGTGCGCAGCGCGCGCGCCAGTGCCGAGCCGGCACGCGCCAGGTCGTGCGCGACGCGCGCACCGAACACGCGCTCGAGGTCGGCCTCGGCGTCCCAGCGCACGTTGTCGATGACCCAGTGCACGTCGGCGGCGAGCGCCGCGTCGCCGGCGATCTCGACGTCCGGCGTGTCGCCGAGCAGCACGCGCGCGCCGAGCAGCGCCGGGTTCGACGCATCGACGCGCACGTGCAGGTCCGGCTCGGCGAGGCCCTCGGCCTGCCATTCGACGAGCCCTGCGGGCGTGACGGCGAACGCCAGACGCGGCGGTGGCGGCAGCAGCGACGGCCAGCGCTCGAGGTCGACGTGCACCGTGCGCCCGCGGTGCGCGGCCAGCCGCTGCGTGGCCGCCGGCTCGGCGGCGAGCACGTGGTTGATGGCCAGCGTCAGCCGCTCCATCATGGCCGGGGCGACGAGCGAGGCGAGCGCGTGAAGCATGCACGGATTGTAGGCAGCGCCCACCCCGCATCCGGTCGTCTCGACGGGGCCGCCCGTTGTGGACAATGCGGCGGCGCCCACCGAGCGCGGCGCCGACCACTTCCCCCATGACGACGATCCTGCTGACCGGTGCCACCGGCTATATCGCCTCGCACACCTGGCTCGCGCTGCACGCGGCGGGCTTTGCCGTCGTCGGCGTCGACAACTTCGCCAACAGCTCGCCCGAGGTGCTCGCGCGGCTGCAGCGGCTGACCGGCGCGCGCTGCGAGTTCGAGCAGGTCAGCGTGTGCGATGCCGCCGCGCTCGACGGCGTGTTCGCCCGCCACCGCATCGACGCCGTCGTGCACTTCGCCGCGCACAAGGCGGTGGGCGAGTCGGTGGCACGGCCGCTGGACTACTACGCGAACAACGTCGGCGGGCTGGTCACGACGTGCCAGGCGATGCTGCGCCACGGCGTGCGGCGCTTCGTGTTCAGCTCGAGCGCCACCGTCTACGGCGAGCCGGCCACGCTGCCGATCCGCGAGGATTTCCCGCTCGCCGTGACCAACCCCTACGGCCAGACCAAGCTGATCGGCGAGCAGGTGCTGCGCGACCTCGGCCGCGCCGAGCCGGCGTGGCAGACCGCGTGCCTGCGCTACTTCAACCCGGTCGGCGCGCACGAGTCGGGGCTGATCGGCGAGGACCCGCGCGACACGCCGAACAACCTGATGCCCTACGTCGCGCAGGTCGCGGTGGGCCGGCGCGCAAAGCTGCAGGTCTTCGGCAACGACTACCCGACGCCCGACGGCACCGGCGTGCGCGACTACATCCACGTCGTCGACCTCGCCGCAGGCCACGTCGCGGCGCTGCAGCGCCTGCTCGACGCGCCGGGCTCGTTCACCGTCAACCTCGGCACCGGCCGCGGGCACAGCGTGCTCGAGGTCGTGCACGCCTACGAGCGCGCCAGCGGCCGCACCATCCCGTACGAGATCGTCGCGCGCCGCCCGGGCGACGTCGCCGCGTGCTGGGCCGACCCGACGCTGGCCGCCGAACTGCTCGGCTGGCG
This sequence comes from Calidifontimicrobium sp. SYSU G02091, assembly GCF_022631395.1. Taxonomy (NCBI): domain Bacteria; kingdom Pseudomonadati; phylum Pseudomonadota; class Betaproteobacteria; order Burkholderiales; family Sphaerotilaceae; genus Azohydromonas; species Calidifontimicrobium sp. SYSU G02091. The sequence goes on along the minus strand of NZ_JALBGB010000005.1, from coordinate 113,993 downwards.
CGCCAGGCACGACCTCGCGCGCATGTGCGCCGACAGCTGGCGCTGGCAGCAGCGCAACCCGAACGGCTACGCCTCGACCCCATGAACACGATCCCCGTCCAGCCCGTCGTGATGGCCGGCGGCTCCGGCACGCGGCTGTGGCCGCTGTCGCGCGCCGGTTACCCGAAGCAGTTCCTCGTGCTCGCCGGCAACGACAGCCTGTTCCAGCAGGCCGCCAGGCGCCTCGCCGCGCTGGCCGGCGACGGCGTCGCGGTGGCGCCGCCGCTGGTGGTCGGCAACGAGGAGCACCGCTTCCTCGTGCTCGACCAGCTGCGCGAATGCCGGCTCGAGCCCGGCGCCGTGCTGCTCGAGCCGGCCGGGCGCAACACGGCGCCGGCGCTCACGCTGGCCGCGCTGGCCGCCCTCGACGGCGGCGCCGACCCGGTGCTCGTCGTGACACCGGCCGACCAGACCGTCACCGACGACGCTGCCTTCACGCGCGCGCTGCGCGCCGCGGCGCAGCGCGCGGCCGCGGGCGACATCGTGATCCTCGGCGTCGCGCCGACGCGCCCCGAGACCGGCTACGGTTACATCCGCGCCGGCGCGCCGGCCGGCGACGGCGGCGCGTTCGACGTCGCCGCCTTCGTCGAGAAACCCGACGCCGAGACCGCGCGCCGCTACCTGGCCGAGGGCGGCTACTTCTGGAACGCCGGCATGTTCGTGCTGCGCGCGAGCGCGTGGCTCGCCGCGCTCGAGCGCTTCCGCCCCGACATCGCCGCGGCCACACGCGCCGCGTGGGACGCGCGCCGGCGCGACGACCGCTTCGTGCGCCCGGGTGCGGCCGAGTTCGCCGCGGTGCCGGCCGAGTCGGTCGACTACGCGGTGATGGAGCGCTGCCCGGGCAGCGGCACCGCGATCCGCATGGTCACGCTCGACGCCGGCTGGAACGACCTCGGCGCGTGGGACGCGGTGTGGCAGGTGCTGCCGAAGGACGCGGCCGGCAACGCGACGGTCGGCGACGCGATCGTCACCGACAGCCGCAACACGCTGGTGCACGCGAGCAGCCGGCTCGTCAGCGTGATCGGCGTCGACGACGTCGTCGTCGTCGAAACGGCCGACGCCGTGCTCGTGGCCAGCCGCGCGCGCAGCCAGGACGTCAAGAAGGTCGTCGAGCGCCTGGGCGCCGAGCAGCGCGGCGAGCAGGCGCTGCACCGCAAGGTGCACCGGCCGTGGGGCTGGTACGACAGCATCGACGACGGCCCGCGCTTCCAGGTCAAGCGCATCATGGTCAAGCCCGGCGCGAGCCTGAGCCTGCAGATGCACCACCACCGCGCCGAGCATTGGATCGTCGTCAAGGGCACCGCCGAGGTCACCGTCGGCGACAAGAAGATCCTGCTGACCGAGAACCAGAGCACCTACATCCCGCTCGGCGAGGTGCACCGCCTGGCCAACCCGGGCAAGGTGCCGCTCGAAATCGTCGAGGTGCAGTCGGGCAGCTACCTCGGCGAAGACGACATCGTGCGCTTCGAAGACACCTACGGCCGCCGCTGAGGCGCCGGGCACGCGCGGTCAGCGCGCCGGCGACGACGCCTCGGGCAGCACGTCGCTGGCCGCCGGGTCGACCGCCGGCGGCGGCGACGCGGCGAACGCACCGACGTACTCGACCCGGGCTTTCTGCCGCTGCGCGACCAGGTCGTCGCGCACCAGCGCACGGCGCCGCTCGGCGAGCATGCGCTGCTCGATCGCCGGGCGCGCCGTGTCGAAGTCGACGGGCTGCTCGCGCGAGCCGGCGCGCACGACGATCTGCACGCCGCCGGGTGCGACGTTGAAGAGGGCCTGCCCGTCGTCGAGCGCCGCGATCGCCTTCGCCACCGCCGGTGGCAGCTGCTCGGCCGGGCGCACGGCCTGCGTCGCGACGAAGCGGTAGCCGTTGGCGCGCAGCCACTCGACGAACTCGCCCGTCTGACGCGTGGCCTCGAGCTGCGCGCGCAGCGCGTCGAGCTGATCGGGTCGCGCCTCGACGGCGAACTCCTGCAGCTGGTAGATGCGCCGCTGCGCGAACAGCCACGGGTGCTCGTCGTGGTAGCGGCGGATCTCGTCGTCGGTGGGCTTGGCGGCGGCCGCGCCGACGTGCTCGGCGTAGGCGCGCGCGAGCACCTCGCGCCGCGCGGCGTCGAGCTGCAGCTGCACGCGCGGGTCGCGCTCGAGCTTGAGCTCGGCGGCGCGCTGCACCGCGAGCTGCTGGTGGATCAGCCGCTCGAGCACGACGCGCGCCGCGGCGTCGGTCTGCTGCGGCCGCAGGCCGGGCTGCTGCTGCAGCACGAGGTCGATCTGCGGCACCGTGATCGCCTCGCCGTTGACGCGCGCAGCCACCGGCTGGGCGGCGCGTTCCTTCTTCGTCGGGTCGCCGCAGGCGGCCAGCAGCGCGGCCGCCGCGAGCAGCGCGGCCACCGCGCGCGGCGTCAGCATTTGATGCCCACGTGCAGCGCGACGACGCCGCCGGTGAGGTTGTGCACGTCGACGTGGCCGAAGCCGGCGGCCTTCATCATCGCCTTGAGCGTCGCCTGGTCGGGGTGCATGCGGATCGACTCGGCGAGGTAGCGGTAGCTGTCGGCGTCGCCGGCGATCCACTGGCCGAGCCGCGGCAGCACGTTGAACGAGTACCAGTCGTAGACCTTCTCGAGCGGCTTGGCGACCTTCGAGAACTCGAGCACCAGCAGCCGCCCGCCCGGCTTGAGCACGCGCGCCATCTCCGCGAGCGCGAGCTCCTTGTGCGTCATGTTGCGCAGCCCGAACGCGACGCTGACGACGTCGAAGCGGTCGCTGGGAAACGGCAGCCGCTCGGCGTCGCAGACGACGGTGGGCAGCGCCAGGCCCTCGTCGAGCAGGCGGTCGCGCCCGGTGGTCAGCATCGCGAGGTTGATGTCGGTGTGCACGACGCAGCCGCTGGCGCCGACCTTGCGCGCGAACGCGCGCGCGAGGTCGCCGGTGCCGCCGGCGATGTCGAGCACCTGCTGACCCTCGCGCACGTCGGCCACCGCGACCGTGTACGCCTTCCACGCCCGGTGCAGGCCGAGCGACATCAGGTCGTTCATCAGGTCGTACTTCGGCGCGACGGAGTCGAAGACGCCGCGCACGCGCTGCGCCTTCTCGCGCTCGTCGACGCTCTCGAAGCCGAAGTGGGTCTGCGCCATCGCCCTGCTCAGTGGTGGCCGCAGCCGGCGCCCGCCTTCTCGGGCATCGGCGCGTCGCGGTCGACGCCCGCCTCGGCGAGTCGGCGCGCGTACTCGGCCCACAGCTCGTCCTGCTTCGAGCCGAGGAAGTACAGATAGTCCCACGAGAAGATGCCCGAGTCGTGCCCGTCGGAAAACGTCGGCTGGATCGCGTAGTGGCCCACCGGCTCGAGGCCGACGATCTCGACGTGGCGCTTGCCCGTCTGCAGCACCTCCTGCCCCGGCCCGTGGCCCTGCACCTCGGCCGACGGCGAATACACGCGCATCAGCTCGAACGGGATGCGAAAGCGCGCGCCGTCGTCGAACGCGATCTCGAGCACGCGCGACTGCTGGTGCACCGTGACCTCGGTCGGTTGCGGGGTGTTGCGGTCGAGACCGGCCATGCGAAGACTCCGAAGATGCGCGGGTGGTGCGCGGGGCGACGACCCGCGCCGTCAAGCATAGTGCAAGCGCTCGGCCAGCACGCGGTCGAGCTCGGGCAGCCGCGCGCGCAGCGCGGCCAGCCGCGCCGTGTCGGGCGCGCGCTGCGCCGCGCCCCACACCGGCTGCGGGAAGTGGCTGTCCCAGTCGAAGCGCGCGATCACGTGCCAGTGCAGGTGCGGCGTCACGTTGCCCAGCGACGCGAGGTTGATCTTGGTCGGCTGCAGCCGCTCGCGCAGCGTGCGCTCGACCGCGTCGACGAGCACCATGCAGCGCTCGCGCTCGGCCGGATCGAGGTCGCTGAACTCGGCGACGTGGCGGTTGCAGACGACGCGGTAGAAGGCCGGGAACGCGGCGTCGTCGACGCCGACGACGCGCCAGTCACCGTCGTGGTGGACGAGCCGCCCGCCGTCGTGCTCGCACAGCTCGCAGCCGGCGACCTTCGCGGCCATGCTCACACCAGCACGCGCTCGATGCCGCCGGCGTTGGCGCGCGCGACGTACTCCGGCAGCCAGTTCTCGCCGAGGATCTGGCGCGCCATCTCGACGACGATGTAGTCGGCCTCGAGCAGGCCGCTGCTCAGGTCGTCCTGGTAGCGGCTCAGGCCCTGCAGGCAGCTCGGGCACGAGGTGAGGATCTTGACGTTGCCCTGCACGCCCTGCGCGCGCAGCGCCGCCTCGTTCCTGCGCAGCTCCTCTTCCTTGCGGAAGCGAACCTGCGTGCTGATGTCGGGCCGCGTGACGCCGAGCGTGCCGCTCTCGCCGCAGCAGCGCTTGCTCTCGAGCACCTGGTCGCCGACCAGCGCCTTCACGGTCTTCATCGGGTCGCGCAGCTTCATCGGGCTGTGGCACGGGTCGTGGTACAGGTACGCGCCCTTGCTCGGCAGCACGATGCCCTTCTCGAGCAGGTACTCGTGGATGTCGATGATGCGGCAGCCGGGGAAGATGTCCTCGAACTTGTAGCCCTGCAGCTGGTCGTAGCACGTGCCGCAGCTGACCACCACCGTCTTGATGTCGAGGTAGTTCAGCGTGTTGGCCACGCGGTGGAACAGCACGCGGTTGTCGGTGATGATCTTGTCGGCCTTGTCGAACTGCCCGCTGCCGCGCTGCGGGTAGCCGCAGCACAGGTACCCCGGCGGCAGCACCGTCTGCACGCCGGCGTGCCACAGCATCGCCTGCGTCGCCAGCCCGACCTGGCTGAACAGCCGCTCGGAGCCGCAGCCGGGGAAATAGAACACCGCCTCGGTGTCGACGCTCGTGCGTGCCGGGTCGCGGATGATCGGCACGTAGTGCTTGTCCTCGATGTCGAGCAGCGCGCGCGCCGTCTTCTTCGGCAGGCCGCCGGGCATCTTCTTGTTGACGAAGTGGATCACCTGCTCCTTGAGCGGTGCCTTGCCCACCGTGGCCGGCGGCGCGGCCGTCTGCGCCCGCGCGACGACCTTGAGCACGTCGTTCGCGAAGCGCTGCGCCTTGAAGCCGACGTCGACCATCGCGCTGCGCATCAGCTTGATCGTCTGCGGGTTCGTCGCGTTGAGGAACAGCATCGCCGCCGCGTTGCCGGGCCGGAAGCTCTTGCGCCCCATCTTGCGCAGCAGGTTGCGCATGTTCATCGACACGTCGCCGAAGTCGATGTTGACCGGGCACGGGTTCAGGCACTTGTGGCACACCGTGCAGTGGTCGGCGACGTCCTCGAACTCGGCCCAGTGCCTGATGCTGATGCCGCGGCGCGTCTGCTCCTCGTAGAGGAAGGCCTCGATGAGCAGCGAGGTCGCGAGGATCTTGTTGCGCGGGCTGTACAGCAGGTTCGCACGCGGCACGTGGGTGGCGCACACCGGCTTGCACTTGCCGCAGCGCAGGCAGTCCTTGATGCTGTCGCTGATCGCGCCGATGTCGCTTTGCTGCATGATCAGCGACTCGTGGCCCATCAGCCCGAAGCTCGGCGTGTAGGCGTGGCGCAGGTCGGCGGCACGCACGTCGTCGCCCAGGCCGCTCACGTCGCGCAGCAGCTTGCCCTTGTTGAAGCGGCCCTGCGGGTCGATGCGGCGCTTGTAGTCGGCGAACGCGGCGATCTCGTCGTCGGCGAGGAACTCGAGCTTCGTGATGCCGATGCCGTGCTCGCCGCTGATCACGCCGTCGAGGCTCCTGGCGAGCTTCATGATGCGCGCGACCGCCTCGTGCGCGGTCTGCAGCATCTCGTAGTCGTCGCTGTTGACCGGGATGTTGGTGTGCACGTTGCCGTCGCCCGCGTGCATGTGCAGCGCGACCCACACGCGCCCGCGCAGCACCTCGGCGTGGATGCGCTCGCACTCGTCGAGCACCGGCTTGAACGCGGCGCCCGAGAACATCTCGCGCAGCGGCGCGCGGATCTGCGTCTTCCACGACGCGCGCAGCGTGCCGTCCTGCAGGTCCTCGAAGAAGGTGCGCCCGCCGGCCTGCACGACGTCCAGCCCCTCGAGCCACTGCTGCCACAGCGCCCGCACCTCGCGCAGCAGCTGCAGCGCCTGCTGCACGCGGTCCTCGAGCAGCTCGGCGCTCGGGATCTCGCCGGCGTCGTCGCTGCGGCCCAGCGGTAGCGCGCCGCGCGCGAAGAACGCCTCGAGCCTCTCGACGAGCTGCAGCTTGTTGCGCAGGCTCAGCTCGACGTTGATGCGCTCGATGCCGTTGGTGTACTCGCCCATGCGCTCGAGCGGGATCACCACGTCCTCGTTGATCTTGAACGCGTTGGTGTGCCTGGCGATCGCCGCGGTGCGCTTGCGGTCGAGCCAGAACTTCTTGCGCGCGTCGGCGCTCACCGCGACGAAGCCCTCGCCGGCGCGGCTGTTGGCGATGCGCACGACTTCGCTCGCCGCGCGCGCGACGGCGGCCTCGTCGTCGCCGACGATGTCGCCGAGCAGCACCATCTTCGGCAGCCCGCCGCGCTTGCTCTTCGTCGCGTAGCCCACCGCCTTGAGGTAGCGGTCGTCGAGGTGTTCCAGCCCCGCGAGGATCGCGCCACCGGGCTTGCGGGCCTCGGCGAACATCAGGTTCTTGATCTCGACGATCGCCGGCACCGCGTTCTTCGCGTTGCCGAAGAACTCCAGGCACACGGTGCGCACGTGCGCGGGCATGCGGTGCACGATCCAGCGCGCACTCGTGATCAGCCCGTCGCAGCCTTCCTTCTGGATGCCCGGCAGCCCGGCGAGGAACTTGTCGGTGACGTCCTTGCCGAGCCCTTCCTTGCGGAACACGCGCCCCGGAATGTCGAGCCGCTCGGTGCGCAGCAGCTTCTTGCCGCTGGCGTCGTAGTGCCGCAGCTCGAAGCTCGCGACCGGGGCGTCGTGGATCTTGCCCAGGTTGTGGTTCAGCCGCACGACCTCGAGCCAGGTCGCCTCGGGCGTGACCATCTTCCAGCTCGCGAGGTTGTCCAGCGCCGTGCCCCACAGCACGGCCTTCTTGCCGCCGGCGTTCATCGCGATGTTGCCGCCGATGCAGCTGGCCTCGGCACTCGTCGGGTCGACCGCGAACACGTAGCCCGCGCGCTCGGCCGCGTCGGCCACGCGCTGCGTGACCACGCCGGCCTCGCTCCACACCGTGGGCACCGGGTGGTCGACGCCGGGCAGCGTGACCATCTCGACCTCGCTCATCTTCTCGAGCTTCTCGGTGTTGATCACCGCGCTCTTCCACGTCAGCGGCACCGCGCCGCCGGTGTAGCCGGTGCCGCCGCCGCGCGGGATGATCGTCAGGCCCAGCTCGATGCAGCCGGCCACGAGCCCGGCGATCTCGGCCTCGGTGTCGGGCGTCAGCACGACGAACGGGTACTCGACGCGCCAGTCGGTCGCATCGGTCACGTGCGACACGCGCGACAGGCCGTCGAACTTGATGTTGTCCTTCGCGGTGTGGCGACCGAGCACGCGCCTCGTGCGCCGGCGCAGCGCGTCGACGGCGTCGAACGACGCGGCGAACTCGCGCACCGCCGCGCGCGCGGCGGCCAGCAGTTCGCCGACCAGCGCGTCGCGCGCGGGGTCGGCGGCGTCGCGGCGCTTCTCGATCTCGCGCAGCCGGTGCTCGAGCGCCTCGATCAGCAGCGTGCGGCGCTTCGGGTTGTCGAGCAGGTCGTCCTGCAGGTACGGGTTGCGCTGCACGACCCAGATGTCGCCCAGCACCTCGTAGAGCATGCGCGCCGAGCGGCCGGTGCGGCGCTCCTCGCGCAGCCGCTCGAGCAGCTCCCACGCGCGCGCGCCGAGCAGGCGCTGCACGATCTCGCGGTCCGAGAACGAGGTGTAGTTGTAGGGAATCTCGCGCAGACGCGGCGCGGCGCCTTCGGCGGCCCCGGCGGTCGTCGCCGCAGCGGCCAGCGTGGTCACGGGAAGGGGTGCGTTCATGGGTGGCAGGCCGCGAAGGGGCGGGCCTGTCGAGGCACTTGAGGAGCAATCGTACCGCAGCCCCCTGCCCCGACGGCCGGCAGGGCTGCCGCGCCGCAGGCCCCGGTGCGATGATCGGCGTCCCCCTTTCACCGGCTGCACGGCACCGCCCCCGATCGATGACGGCCTGGCCCTACCCGCGCTGGATCGCGCACCGCGGCGCCGGCACGCTGGCGCCCGAGAACACGCTGGCCGCGCTGCGCGAAGGCTGGCGGCGCGGCTTTCGCGCCTTCGAGTGCGACGCGAAGCTCAGCGCCGACGGCGTGCCGTTCCTGCTGCACGACGACACGCTCGAGCGCACGACCGACGGCCAAGGCCCCGCCGAAGCGCTGACTTGGGCCGAGCTCTCGCGGCTGGACGCCGGCGGCTGGCTGGCACCCGCGTGGGCCGGCGAGCCGCCGGCCGCACTGCAGGCGGTGGCGGCATTCGTGCGCGCCAACGGCTGTGCGCTGAACATCGAGCTCAAGCCCGGGCCGGGGCGCGCGCGCGCGACCGGCGAGGCCGTCGCCGCGCTGGCGGCACGGTGGTGGGCCGGTGCCGCCGTGCCCCCGCTGCTCAGCTCGTTCGACGCCGACGCGCTCGCGGCCGCGCGCAGCGCGGCCCCGCAGCTGCCGCGCGCGCTGCTGCTCGAGGCACTGGCCGACGGGTGGCTCGAACAGGCGCAGCGGCTGGGCTGCGCGGCCGTCGTCGTCGAGCACGCCGCGCTGGGCGCCGAGGCCGTCGCGCACGCGCGGCGCGCCGGGCTGCGCGTGCTCGCCTACACCGTCAACGAGCCCGGCGACGCGCGCCGGCTGCTCGCGCTCGGCGTCGACGGGCTGATCACCGACGCCGTCGACCGCTTCGACCCGGCGTCGTGAGCCCGCTCAGCTGCGGTAGTCGGCGTTGATGCGCACGTAGTCGTACGACAGGTCGCAGGTCCACACGGCGGCGCTGGCGCTGCCGCGGTGCAGGTCGACGCGCACCGTGATCTCGCTTTGCTTCATCACGCGCTGGCCGTCCTCCTCGCGGTACGCCGGGTGGCGGCCGCCGCGCGTGGCGACGTGCACGTCGTCGAGGTACAGGTCGATCAGGGCCTGGTCGAGGTCGTCGACGCCGGCGTAGCCGACCGCAGCGAGGATGCGCCCGAGGTTGGGGTCGCTGGCGAAGAACGCCGTCTTGACCAGCGGCGAGTGCGCGATCGCGTAGGCGACGCGGCGGCACTCGTCGGCACTGCGCCCGCCGTCGACCTGCACCGTGATGAACTTGGTCGCGCCCTCGCCGTCGCGCACGATGGCCTGCGCGAGCTGCTGCGACACCGCCACCACCGCATCGCGCAGCGCGCGGCCATCGGCGCTGTCGAGGCTCGCGATCTCGGCGTGGCCGGCCTGGCGCGTCGCGATCAGCACGAACGCGTCGTTGGTCGACGTGTCGCCGTCGATCGTGATGCGGTTGAAGCTCGCGTCGGCCGCCTCGCGCACCAGCGCCTGCATCAGTGCCGGCGCGATCACCGCGTCGGTGGCGACGAAGCCGAGCATCGTCGCCATGTTCGGGCGGATCATGCCGGCGCCCTTCGAGATGCCGGTCACGGTGACGGTGCGCCCGCCGATCGTGACCTGCCGCGACGCGGCTTTCGGCAGCGTGTCGGTGGTCATGATCGCCTCGGCGGCGACGGCCCAGTTCGCCGGCTTCAGGTCGGCGAGCGCGGCCGGCAAGGCGGCCTCGATGCGGTCGTTGGGCAGCGTCTCCATGATGACGCCGGTCGAGAACGGCAGCACCTGCTGCGCAGCGATGCCCATCTGGCGCGCGAGCGCCGCGCAGACGCTGCGGGCGCGCGCGAGCCCGTCGTCGCCGGTGCCGGCGTTGGCGTTGCCGGTGTTGATCACGAGCGCGCGGATGCCGCTGCCGCCGGCGGCCAGGTGCTCGCGGCAGACCTGCACCGGCGCGGCGCAGAAGCGGTTGGTCGTGAACACGCCGGCCACCACCGCACCCTCGTCGAGCGCGATGACGGTGAGGTCGCGGCGATGCGCCTTGCGCACGCCGGCCATCGCGATGCCCAGCCGCACGCCGGCGACGGGGTGCAGCGACGCGGGATCGGGAGCAGTGAGGTTGACGGGCATGGCGGTTCTCGCAACGGGTGGTCGGTGAAGACGGATCGCGGGGCCGCGGTCGCGGCCGCGCGGCGTGGACTCAGCGCGGGGCCAGCACCTGCGGATTGATAGGCGTGGGCGGCCGAGCGCCGGTCAGCGCGGCGATCAGGTTGTCGGCCGCCAGGTCGGCCATCGCGCGGCGCGTGGCGACGGTGGCGCTCGCGATGTGCGGCGTGAGCACGACGTTGGGCACCTCGAGCAGCCCCGGGTGCACGTTCGGCTCGCCTTCGAACACGTCGAGCGCGGCGGCGGCGATGCGCCGCTCGGCCAGCGCCTTCGCGAGCGCGGCGTCGTCGACGATGCCGCCGCGCGCGACGTTGGTCAGCGTCGCCGTCGGCTTCATCAGCGCGAGCTCACGCTCGCCGACGATGTGGTGCGCCGCCGGCGAGTACGGCAGCACGAGCACGACGTGGTCGGCCTCGCGAAACAGCGTGTCCTTGTCGACCCAGCGCGCCCCGAGTGGCGCTTCGACCGCCGCGTCGAGCCGGCTGCGGTTGTGGTAGATCACCCGCATGCCGAAGCCGAGCGCGCCGCGCCGCGCGATGGCTTGGCCGATGCGCCCCATGCCGAGGATGCCCAGCGTCGCGCCGTGCACGTCGCTGCCGGCGAACATGTCGTACGACCACTTCGTCCAGCGGCCGGCGCGCAGGAAGCGCTCGCTCTCGGCCATGCGGCGCGCGGCGGCCATCATCAGCGCGAAGCCGAAGTCGGCCGTCGCCTCGGTCAGCACGTCGGGCGTGTAGGTCGCGAGCACGCCGCGCGCGGTGCACGCGTCGACGTCGATGTGGTTGTAGCCCACCGTCATCGTGCACACGGCCTTGAGCTGCGGGTTCGCGTCGAGCAGCGCGGCGTCGATGCGCTCGCTGCCGGTGATGAACGCGCCGGCCTTGCCGGCGAGCCTGGCGCGCAGTTCGGCCGCGCTCCACACGGTGTCGTCGGGGTTGTCGGTGACGTCGAAGTGCTCGCGCAAGCGCGCGATCACCTCGGGGAACACGGCACGGGCCACCAGCACGGCGGGGCGGGTCATCGGGTGCTCCTCGGCGCTCATTGCGCTCATTCGATGAAGCGCGCGAACTCGGCCACCGGCGCGCGCTCGGTGACGAGGGTGTTCTCGACGGCGTCCGGGTCGGCGTGGCCGAGCGACATGCCGCACACCACCATCTCGTCGTCGCGCAGCCGCAGGTGCTCGGCGATCACGCGGTGGAACTGCGTGAACGCGGCCTGCGGGCAGGTGTCGAGGCCGCGCGCGCGCGCGGCGATCATCACGTTCTGCAGGAACATGCCGTAGTCGAGCCAGCTGCCCTGCTGCATCACGCGGTCGATCGTGAAGATCATCCCGACCGGCGCGTCGAAGAAGTCGTAGTTGCGACCGTGCTGCGCGTGCATGCGCGCCTTGTCGCCCTTGCCGATGCCCAGCAGCCCGTACAGATCCCAGCCGACCTTGCGGCGGCGGTCGATGTACGGCGGCACCCACTGCAGCGGGTAGTAGGCGTATTCCTCGGTGTGCAGCGCGAGCTGCGCGGGGTCGTCGTAGATCGCGCGGATGCGCGCCGACAGCGCCTGCTTGGCCGCGCCGGTCAGCACGGTGACCCGCCACGGCTGCGTGTTGGTGCCCGACGGCGCGCGCGACGCGACGGCGAGGATCTGCTCGACCGTCTCGCGCGGCACCGGTGTCGGCAGGAACTTGCGCACCGAGCGCCGCGACGTGATCGCCGCGTCGACGGCGGCCGTCATCTCGGCGGTGAAGACGGGGCGGCCGAAGGCGTCGGTGGCGGCGGTCATGCGGTCTCGCTCGTGATGCGCAGCGGTTCGAGGGCGGCGACAAGCGCCGGCGGCAGCGCGTCGACCGGGCGGCGCGTCGCGCGGTCGACGTAGACGTGAACGAAGTGGCCGGCCGCCGCCGACAGCGGCTCGCCGGCGCCGAACAGCCCGACCTCGTAGCGCACGCTGCTGCGGCCCACGTGCGCGACGCGCAGCCCGGCGTCGACCGTCTGCGGGAACGCCAGCGGCGCGAAGTAGTTGCACTTCGTCTCGACGACGAGGCCGATCACGGGGCTCGTCTCGATGGCCAGCGCGCCGGCTTCGATCAGGTGCGCGTTGACCGCGGTGTCGAAGAAGCTGTAGTAGACGACGTTGTTGACATGGCCGTAGGCGTCGTTGTCCATCCAGCGCGTCGTGATCGTGCGAAAGCGCGGGTAGTGGCTGCGCAGCAGGGCCTGGGGGCGGGGGCTCATGCGCGCGATTGTTCCATTGCCGCGCCGGCGCTGCCGCGCGCCCACGCCTGCCAGCTCGCCAGCGCGAGCCGCTGCGTCGTCAGCTGCAGCGCCACCGTGCGGTGGATGTCGCGGCCGTAGCCGCCGGCCATCGTCAGCACGACGGGGATGCCGCGCGCGCGGCAGGCGTCGAACACGCGGCGGTCGCGCTCGGCCAGTCCCTCGGTGCTCAGCTTCAGCCGGCCGAGGCGGTCGTCTTCGTGCGGGTCGGCGCCGGCCAGGTAGAACACGAGCCCCGGCGGCGCGTCGCCGTGCGCGCGCCACAGCGCATCGAGCGCGGCGTCGAGCGCGGCGAGGTAGGCGTCGTCGGTGCAGCCGTCGGGCAGGTCGACGTCGAGGTCGCTGGGCTCCTTGCGGAACGGGAAGTTGTTCCGGCCGTGCAGCGACAGCGTGAACACGGTGGCGTCGTCGCGGAAGATCGCCGCCGTGCCGTTGCCCTGGTGCACGTCGAGGTCGATCACCGCCACCCGCAGCAGCGCGCGCCGGGCGCGGTGCCACTCGGCCTGCATCAGCCGCGCGGCCACCGCGACGTCGTTGAACACGCAGTAGCCGCTGCCCTTGTCGGCATACGCGTGGTGCGTGCCGCCGGCGAGGTTGCTCGCGACGCCCTCGGCCAGCGCGGCGCGTGCGGCGGCGATCGTCGCGCCGACCGAGCGCCGGGCGCGCTCGGCCATCGCCGGCGACCACGGGAAGCCGATCTCGCGCTGCTGCGCCGGCGTCAGCAGCCCCTCGGCGACCTGCGCGATGTACGTCGGCGTGTGCGCCAGCGCCAGCTCGCCGTCGGTGGCCGCCGGCGCCGGCTGCAGCCGGATGCCCGGCACCTCGGCGAGCAGGCGGTCGCGCAGCAGCCGGTACTTGGGCATCGGGAAGCGGTGCCCGTCGGGCAGCGGCAGCACGAACTGATCGCTGTAGAAGGCCTGCATCGTGGCCGCGCATTCTGGCCCCCGCCCCGCCAGCGGCCGGCGGGCGCACCGCCCGGGAGCACCCCCTAATTTGTTGCGCCGCAGCAAAAAGGGCTTGCAACGCCTGGGACAGGCCCTATACTTCGGCTCATGCTGCAGTGCAACATAATGCTGCAGCGCTGTCGAACCCCAACCCCCGGAGCACGCACCATGATGACCCCCGAGCAACTGATGGCCGCCCACAAAGCCAACGTCGAGACGCTGTTCGACCTGACGAACAAGGCGTTCGAAGGCGTCGAGAAGCTGGTCGAGCTGAACATGCAGGTCGCCAAGACCGCGCTGGCCGAGACCGCCGACACGACGAAGGCCGTGCTGTCGGTCAAGGACGCGCAGGAACTGCTCGCGCTGCAAGCCGGCATGCTGCAGCCCAGCGCCGAGAAGGCCGCCGCCTACAGCCGCCACGTCTACGACATCTTCGCCGCGACCAACGCCGAAGTGACCAAGGTCGCCGAAGAGCAGATGGCCGACGCGCAGAAGAAGTTCATGGCGATGGTCGACACGATGGTCAAGAACGCGCCGGCCGGCACCGAGAACGCCGTCGCGCTCGTCAAGTCGGCGGTCGCTGCCGCCAACAACGCCTACGAGAGCGTGCACAAGGCCGCCAAGCAGGCCGCCGAAGTCGCCGAGGCGAATTTCCAGGCCGTCACGAGCACGGCCGTCAAGGCCTCGCAGGGCACGCCGAAGAGCAAGCGCGCGGCCTGATCCGCGCGGCACCGCGCCGGGCCGCCGCGCCGCGCGTGGCGGCTCGCGCCGTGGAAGGTTGTCTCCTCGGTACCCCCACAAGGTACCTTCGGCCCGGCGGCGACGCCGGGCCTTTTCATTGGTCGGCCCGAATCGGCGGCCGTCGCGAGGCCGCCCGGGCCGCTGCGCGAAGCACCGCGCGCCGCAGCGGCCGTGCAGGCCCGAGGCGGATGTGCCGCCGGGCCCACGCACAATCGCAGCCGCCGCCAGCCTGCGCCACGATGCCCGACCACCCACCCGCCCGCCCCGACGCCGCAGCCGCACGCGGCAGTGCCTTCGAGGTGTGGTGGGTCTTCCTGCGGCTCGGCCTGACCTCGTTCGGCGGACCCATCGCACACCTGGCCTACTTCCGCACCGAATTCGTCGAGCGCCGACGCTGGCTCGACGAGGCGCGCTACGCCGACCTCGTCGCGCTGTGCCAGTTCCTGCCCGGCCCTGCGAGCAGCCAGGTGGGCTTCGCGATCGGATTCGGGCGCGCCGGCTGGGCCGGCGCGCTCGCCGCGTGGGCCGGCTTCACGCTGCCGTCGGCGGTCGCGCTCGTCGCGTTCGCGCACGGCCTCGCGCAGTGGCCGGCGCTGGCGGCGTCGGGCGCGGTGCACGGGCTGAAGGTCGTCGCCGTGGCCGTCGTCGCGCAGGCCGTCTGGAGCATGGCCCGCGCGCTGTGTCCCGACCGGCTGCGCGCAGGCATCGCCGTCGCGGCGGCGCTGCTGGTGCTCGCGGCACCGACGGCGGCGGGCCAGGTCGGCGCGATCGTGCTCGGTGGCGTCGTCGGGCGCTGGGCGCTGCGCCTGGCGCCCCTGGCGCCAGCGCCGCACTGCGACCCCGGCATCGGCCGCCGCACCGGTGCACTGCTGCTGGCGCTGTGCGCGGCGCTGCTGGTGGCGCTGCCGGCGCTCGCCGCGGCGCTGTCGTCGACGCTGCTGCATGCGGTGGCCGTCGTCTACCGGGCCGGCGCGCTCGTGTTCGGCGGCGGCCACGTCGTGCTGCCGCTGCTGCAGGCCGGCGTGGTGCCGCCGGGCTGGGTCGACAACGACGCCTTCCTCGCCGGCTACGGCGCCGCGCAGGCGGTGCCGGGCCCGCTGTTCAGCTTCGCGGCCTACCTCGGCGCCGTGATGCCGGCCCCTCTGGGCGGCGCATGGGGCGCGGCGGTGCTGCTGGTGGCGATCTTCGTGCCGGGGTTCCTGCTGCTGGCCGGCGCGCTGCCGTTCTGGGAGGCGCTGCGCCGGCGCACCGGCGCACAGCGCGCGATGGGCGGCATCCACGCCGCAGTGGTCGGCGTGCTCGCGGCCGCACTGTACGACCCGGTGTGGACGAGCGCGATCGCCTCGCGCGCCGACTTCGGCGTCGCGCTGGCCGCGTTCGGGCTGCTCGTCGTCGGCCGCGTGTCGCCGCTGTGGGTCGTCGCCGCGGGGGCCGCAGCCGGCGCGTGGCTGCATGCGTAGCGGCCACGCCGCGCGTGCCGGGCACGCGGCGCCGGGCCGTCAGCCGTAGAGCCAGGCCACCAGCCCGAGGCTGATCGACGGGAACATCAGCACCAGGAACAGGCGCACGAAGTCGCTGGCCAGGAACGGGAACACGCCCTTGTACGTCTCCATCAGCGGCACGTCCTTCGTGATGCCGTTGACGACGTAGACGTTCAGCCCCACCGGCGGGCTGATCAGCCCGGTGCCCATCGTCATCAGGATCAGGATGCCGAACCACAGCGCCTTGGCCTCGGCGCCCAGCCCCCACAGGTCCAGGCCCATGATGGCCGGGAACAGCACGGGAATCGTCAGCAGCACCAGCGACAGCTCGTCCATGATGCAGCCCATCAGCACGTAGAACAGCAGCACGCAGGTGACGATCAGCAGCGGCGACACCTCGAGGTGCGACACCCAGTCGGCCAGGTGCATCGGCAGCTGCGTGACGGCCAGCGTCGAGTTCATCATGTCGGCGCCGAGGAAGATCATGAACACCATCGCCGAGGTCTCGGCCGCGCCGAGGAAGCTGCGCCCGATCGCCGGCAGCGTCAGTTCGCGGCGCAGCAGGCCGGCGACGAAGGTGCTGACCGCGCCGACGGCGGCCCCCTCGGTCGGCGAGAAGATGCCGCCGTAGATGCCGCCGAACACGATGACGAAGATCACCAGGATCGGCCACACGCCGGCGAACGCGTGCCAGCGCTGCCGCCACGGCAGCGCCTCGCTCGGCGACGCCAGCTGCGGCCGCAGCCGGCACATCAGCCAGATCACGCCGGCGTACATCAGCATCGCCAGCACGCCGGGAATCATCGCCGCGGCGAACAGCTTGGCGATGTTCTGCTCGGTCAGGATCGCGTAGACGACCAGCGGCACCGACGGCGGGATCAGGATGCCGAGCCCGCCGCCGACCGCCAGCGTGCCGGTCGACAGGCGCCCCGAGTAGCCGTGCTTGCGCATCTCGGGATAGGCCACCTGCGTGATCGTCGCGGCGGTGGCCACCGCCGAGCCGCAGACGGCGCCGAACGCGCCGGCGCTGAAGACCGAGGCCATCGCGAGCCCGCCGCGGATGTGGCCGATGAACGCCGCGGCGGCCTGGAACAGCGCGCGGCTGAGGCCGCCCTGCGTCGCGAACTGGCCCATCAGCAGGAACAGCGGGATCACCGACAGGTCGTACACCGTCAGGCGCGCGACCGCCGAGCCCTTGAGCAGGTTCAGCAGCGACGCCTCGCTGGTCAGCACCCAGTAGCCGACCGCGCCGGGAATGAACATCGCCGCGGCGATCGGCACGCGCAGCACGAGCAGCGCGATCATCGCCGCGAACATCAGCAGACCGACGGTGGTGGGGCTCATGACTGCAGGCGGGTGAGGTCACGGCCGGCGATCAGCAGGCCCGCCTGCACCAGACCGATGAAGGCCGCGAGCGCGAGCCCGGGCGACAGCGACGCGTAGACCCACCACATCGGCAGGTCGAGGATCATCGTCGCCTCGAACGTCTGCCTGGAACCGATGGCGCCGACGGCGGCACGCCACGACAGCAGCGCGCCCATCGCGGTCAGCATCAGCGCGCCGACGGCGTCGAGCCACGCGATCGTGCGCTGCGGCAGACGCTGCGTGAAGTAGTCGACGACGATGTTGCCGCCGTGGATCTGGCACCACGGCAGGCTCAGCGAGATCGCCAGCGCGATCGCGAACTGCGTCAGTTCGACGTCGCCCTGGATCGGCTTGGCCATCGTCGCGCGGCCGGTGATCGACACGACCACCATCAGCGCGACCGCCAGCGCGATCACGCCGCCGAGCAGCGCGAACAGCCACGCGACGCGGTTGAGGAATCGAAGCATCGGAGCGTCCGTTGGAGACGGGGCGAGGCCGCTCGCGCGGCCGATCGTCCCTGCCGCGGGCGGCGCACCGTCGCGCGGGCACCGTCCGCGGGCGCGTCGGCGGCCGGGGTGCCCCCCGGCCGCAGACCGGCGTCACTTCTTGTACTTGGCCAGCAGCGCACGCGCGTCGTCGAGCATCTGCTTGCCCGGCAGGCCGCGCTTGTTCATGTCGTCGACCCATTCGTCGTAGAGCTTGGCCGACGCGGCGATCCAGCGGTCGGTCTCGGCGGGCGACAGCTCGAGGAACACGTTGCCGCGGTCCTGCGCCAGCTTGCGCGCCGGCCCCCGGCTCGCGTCCCACACCGCGCCGATCTGCTTGGACAGCGCCATGCCGCTGTTGTCGTCGATGACCTTCTTCAGGTCCGCCGGCAGGCTGTCGTACTTGGCCTGGTTCATGCCGAAGATGAACACCGCGCTGTACAGCGACGGGCGCGACGGGTGCGTCTCGGTGTGGTACTTAACCATCTCCTGCAGCTTCAGCGACGGCAGCGGCTCCCACGGCAGCGTGAAGCCGTCGATCGTGCCCTTGCTGATCGCGTCGGGGATCGCCGGCAGCGGCATGCCCACCGGCGCGGCGCCGAGCGACGCGAGCAGCTTGTTGGTCTGCCGCGTCGGCGCGCGCATCTTCAGACCCTTGAAGTCCTCGAGCGTCTTGACCTGCTTGTCCTTCGTGTGCACGAGGCCTTCGTCGTGCGTCCACACGGCGAGGATCTTGGTGCCCGGGAACTCGCGCGTCGCGTACTTCTGCAGGTACTCCCACGCCGCCTGCGCGGCGGCCTCCGCCGAGTTGGTCATGAACGGCAGCTCGAACACCTCCATCGCCGGGAAGCGCCCGGCGGTGTAACCCGGCAGCGTGATCGTCAGGTCGGTGACGCCGTCCTTGACCTGGTCGACGAGCTGCGGCGGCGTACCGCCGAGCGACATCGCCGGGAAGATCTGGCACTTCAGGCGGTTGTTCGAGTCCTTGGCGATCTTCTCGCACCAGGGGTTGATCACGTTCACCGAAGCCATCGCCTGCGTGTTCCAGATGTGATGGAACTTCAGCGTGACCTCCTGCGCGGCGGCCGGCAGCGCCACCGCGACGGCGGCGGCGAGCAGGCCGATCTTGGTCCAGGCTTTCATGCGAGTGTCTCCAGAGGGTGGAAGGAAGAAGCGGGCCGCCCCCGATGGCGGGCCCGCGAGGTTAACGGGTCGCCGTCCCGCGACGCCTACGCAGATTCACGCACCGCGCGACGGCGCCCGCGCGTGCGGTCGAGCATTGTTGGCGCATGGAGTTCCCGCCGATCATGCCGCGCCCCGACTAGCAGGTATGCCCATGCAGCATGGCAACATCCACGCCGGGCCCCGCGTCAGCCCGCCACCGTGCCGGCGCACGCGCCGAAGCCGATGCGCCGCGCGCCCGGCGCGGCGCAGTGCGCGCGCAGGATCACGGTGTCACCGTCGGCGAGGAAGGTGCGCGTCTCGCCGGAAGCGAGCGTGATCGGCCGGCGGCCGCCTTGCGTCAGCTCGAGCAGCGAGCCGCCCTGGTCGGGGCCCGGCCCCGACTGCGTGCCGGTGCCCAGCAGGTCGCCGGGCTGCAGGTTGCAGCCGTTCACGGTGTGGTGCGCGAGCATCTGCGCGAGCGTCCAGTACGCGTCGCGGAAGTTCGACTGCATCAGCCGCTGCGCAGGCAATCCGCGCTCGCGCATCTGCGCCGACTGCAGCCAGACCTCGAGCACGATGTCGATCGCGCCGGCTTCGCGGTTGAACGCGCTGTCGAGGTACGGCAGCGGCGCCGGGTCGCCCGCCGGGCGCGCGAACGGACGGCGGAACGGCGCGAGCGCCTCCATCGTGACGACCCACGGCGAGATCGTCGTCGCGAAGTTCTTCGACAGGAACGGCCCGAGCGGCTGGTATTCCCAGGCCTGGATGTCGCGCGCCGACCAGTCGTTGAGCAGCACGACGCCGAACAGGTGGTCCTCGGCGCGCTCGATCGGCACCGGCTCGCCGAGCGCGTTGCCGGTGCCGACGATCGCGCCGAGTTCGAGCTCGTAGTCGAGGCGCTGGCAGGGCCCGAAGTCCGGCGCGTCGCGGTCGGGGCGCTTGATCTGGCCGTGCGGGCGGCGGAACACCTGGCCGCTCACGCCGATCGACGACGCGCGACCGTGGTAGCCGATCGGCACCCACTTGTAGTTCGGCAGCAGCGGGTTGTCGGGGCGGAACAGCTTGCCGACCGCGGTCGCGTGGTGGATGCCCGTGTAGAAGTCGGTGTAGTCGCCGATGCGGCACGGCATCTGCATCTCGACCGCGGCCTGCGGCACGAGGCAAAGTTCCAGGAACGGCGCCTGGTCGCTGCCCGCAGCGAGCGCGGCCGACAGCGCCGCACGCAGCCGGCGCCGCGCGGCCGGGCCGAGCGCCATGAAGGCGTTGAGGTCGCCCGCGGCCAGCGGCGCGAGCAGCTCGGGCACGCCCTCGCCCCACGGGCACTGCGCGGCGGCGAGCTTCAGGTCGAGCACCTGGTCGCCGATCGCCACACCGATGCGCACCGGCTCGTCGGTCTTCGCGCGGCGGAACGCGCCGAGCGGCAGGTTCTGGATCGGGAAGTCGCAGTCGGCCGCGTTGGCCGAGTCGACCCAGCTCGTGAGCGCCGGGTCGTGGGTGGCGTCGGTGAGCGTCATGGTTGGAAGCGGTCCTTCAGCGCGGCCCAGCAGTCGGCGTAGGTGGCGTCGAGTGCGCCGCAGCCCATCGCCCACGCGGTCGGGCGGAAGCGCCAGCGGCTCTCGAACATGAACGCGAGCGTCGCATCGAGCTTGTGCGGCGCGAGCACGGCGTTCGTCGCGCGCTCGAACGCCTCGGCGTCGGGGCCGTGCGGCACCATGGCGTCGTGCAGGCTCATGCCGCCGGGGCGGAAGCCCTCGGGCTTGGCGTCGTACTGGCCGTAGACCAGGCCCATGAACTCGCTCATCACGTTGCGGTGGTACCAGGGCGGGCGGAACGTGTCCTCGGCGACCATCCAGCGCGGCGGGAAGATCACGAAGTCGCAGTTGGCCACGCCGGGGGTGTCGGACGGACTCGTCAGCACGGTGAAGATCGACGGGTCGGGGTGGTCGAAGCTGATCGAGCCGATCGTCATGAACGTGCGCGTGTCGTAGACGAAGGGCACGAGGTTGCCGTGCCACGCGACGACGTCGAACGGCGTGTGGTCCTGCCGCGCGCGCCACAGTGCGCCGCCGAACTTGCGCACGATCTCGTAGCCGCCGGTGCCGTCCTCGAACGCCGCGACCGGCGCGCGAAAGTCGCGCGGGTTCGCCAGTCCGTTCGAGCCGATCGGCCCGAGCTCGGGCAGGCGAAACGGCGCGCCGTAGTTCTCGCCGACGTAGACGCGCGACGGGCCGTCGACCGCGACCTTGAACGCCATCCCGCGCGGGATCAGCACGATCTCGCCCGGTGCGGCGCGCAGCACGCCGCACTCGGTCGTGATCGTCAAGGCGCCCTCTTGAGGCACGAGCAGCAGCTCGCCGTCGGCGTCGACGAAGGCGCGGTCGGTCATCGAGCGGTTGACGAGCGCCAGGTGCACCGCGACGCCCATTTGCGCGTCGGCGTCACCGTTGACGACGACGGTGCGCAGGCCGTCGACGAAGTCGAGCGGCTCGTCGGGGATCGCGACCGGGTGCCAGCGCAGCGGGTTCGGCGGCATCGCGACGCCGCCGGCGGCGCCGGTCTTCCAGTGCGGCTGTGCGTACGGCTCGTAGCCGCCGACGACGACCGACGGGCGGCGGCGGTACAGCCAGGTGCGCAGGTTCTGGTGCCGCGGCGCAGTGAACGCAGTGCCCGACAGCAGCTCGGCGTACAGCCCGTGCGGCGGCTTCTGCGGGCTGTTGCGGCCCTGCGGCAGCGCGCCGGCGATGGCCTCGGTCGCGAACTGGTTGCCGAATCCGGTCTGGTAGCGAAGTTCGGTGTTCATGCCTTCGACTCCGTCGCCGCGCGGCGCTCGACGCTCGCGCGCGCGGCGGCCAGCGCCTCGCGCAGCACGTCGAGCCGCCCGACGTGGTTGGCCAGCAGCAGCACGAGCTTGGCGTTGAGCTCGTGGCTCTGCGCCGTGCTCAGTCCCTGGTGCGCCTCGATCAGCGCCTCGTAGAAGTCGTCCGGGGCGTCGAGGTTCGGGTCGGTGATCAGCATCGCCATCGTGGCCTCACAGCGTCGCGGTGGCGCGGGCCACCGCATCCTCGGCCGCGGCGGGCGTGGGCTGGCGCCAGCGCGCCGCGACGTGCTGGTCGGGGCGCAGCAGATAGGCGCTGCCCGGCCGCAGGTCGTAACGCTTCGCGACCCAGCCGTCGGCGTCGTGCTCGGGGCCGAGCGCGAGCACCTTGCAGCCCAGCCCCGCGCACAGCCTGGGCGCCTGGCCCCACACGAGCAGCGTGAAGTCGACGCCGAGTTCGCGCAGCAGCCACGTGCGCCGGCCGTCGATCACGAGCGGCGCGTCGGCCGCCGGCGCACCGGGGCGCATCGCGCCTTGCCAGCCGGCGTCGACATCCGGCGTGTTCAGCGGCGAGCCGTCGTAGGTCGACGGCGTCGACAGGCGCCCGCTGTTGACGAGGCGGCGCGCGAACGCGTGCTCGCGCGCGAGGTCGAGCACGGCGTCGCGGAACAGCCGCGAGACCTCGCTCTTGGGCGTGATGAAGTCGGTCGAGCGCGTCGAGTTGCGGATGTTCTCGTCGGCGGCGAACTCACGCTCGAATGCGTAGCTGTCGAGCAGCGCCGCGGGCGACGCGCCGCGCAGCACGCGGGCCAGCTTCCAGCTGAGGTTGTCGGCGTCCTGCACGCCCGAGTTGGCGCCGCGCGCACCGAACGGCGAGACGCGGTGCGCCGCGTCGCCGGCGAACAGCACGCGGCCGTGGCGGAAGTGGTCCATGCGCTCGCAGGCGAAGGTGTAGACGCTCGCCCACTCCAGCTCGAACTTCGCCTCCGCCCCGAGCAGCGCGCGCACGCGCGGCACGATCTTCTCGGGCTTCTTCTCTTCGTCGGCGTCGGCGTCCCAGCCGAGCTGGAAGTCGATGCGCCAGACGTCGTCGGGCTGGCGGTGCAGCAGCACCGACTGGTTCGGGTGGAACGGCGGGTCGAACCAGAACCAGCGCTCGGTCGGGAAGTCGGCCTGCATCTTCACGTCGGCGATCAGGAAGCGGTCGCGGAACACGCGGCCCTTGGTCTCGAGGCCCAGCAGCCGGCGCAGCGGCGAGCGCGAGCCGTCGCACGCGACGAGCCAGTCGGCGATCACCTCGTAGCGGCCGTCGGGCGTTTCGATGCCGAGCACGACGCCGTCGTCGCGCGCCTGCAGCGCATCGACGCGGTTCGCGAAGCGCAGCTCGACATTGGGCAGCGCCGCCGCGCGCGCGACGAGGTAGGCCTCGGCGTAGTACTGCTGCAGGTTGATGAACGCGGGCCGTTCGTGGCCGGGCTCGGGCAGCAGGTCGAACGTGTAGACGTGCTCGGCGCCGAAGAACACCTTGCCGACGTTCCAGCCGACACCCTTGGCGACCATCGCGTCGCCGACGCCGAGGCGGTCCCAGATCTCGAGCGTGCGCTTGGCGAAGCAGATCGCGCGCGAGCCGGTCGACAGCCTGCGATCGTCGTCGAGCAGCAGCACGCGCTGGCCGCGCTGCGCGAGGTCGATCGCCAGCGTCAGCCCGACCGGCCCGGCGCCGACGACGACCACCGCGTGCCGCACCGGCTGCCCGGTGCGTGCATAGGCGTCCTCGTCGGCCGAGCGCCGGTGGCCGAACTCGAGCGCCTGGATCTCGTGGCCGCTCAGCTGCGGCGGCAGGTCGCGCGGATCCATCGACGGGCGCGGGTCAGCCTTCGAGCGCCGCCCACATCTCG
Organism: Calidifontimicrobium sp. SYSU G02091; assembly: GCF_022631395.1. Lineage (NCBI taxonomy): Bacteria > Pseudomonadati > Pseudomonadota > Betaproteobacteria > Burkholderiales > Sphaerotilaceae > Azohydromonas > Calidifontimicrobium sp. SYSU G02091. The sequence continues at coordinate 90,670 of NZ_JALBGB010000005.1, read as the reverse complement.
CGGTCGCGCTCGGCGGTCCAGATGCGCGGGTCGGCGTGCTGCGTCGCCTCGTCGTACGCGCGGCTGACGTCGAACGGCATGCAGTGGTCGAAGATGACCCAGTGGCCGTACTTGGCCTTCATCGCGGCGTAGGTCTCGCGGTAGACGGCGCGCAGGTCCTTGCCGGCGGCCGCTCCCGCCTGCACGCTGGCCCACACGTCGCTGACGAAGGCCTTCGTGCCCGCCAGCCCCTGCGCGACCTGCGCCTCGCCCTTGAGCGCCGCACCGCGCCCGGGCACGAGCGCGAGCGGCTTGAGCGCCGCGATGGCGTCGAGCGTCTTGGGCCAGTCCTGGAAGTAGGCGTCGCCGGCGTACGGCGTGGCGTCGAACTCGACGAGGTCGCCCGACAGCATCGTGCGCTCGCCGGGCAGCCAGACGACGGTGTCGCCCTTCGTGTGGCCGCGGCCGAGCTGCAGCAGCTGCACCTCGAGCTTGCCGAGCCACAGCGTCATCTTGCCGGTGAACGTGATCGTCGGCCACGTCAGCCCCGGCGGCACCGTCTCGACGTTGCGGAACAGGCGCGGGAAGCGGCCGATCTCGCTGGCCTTGTCGGCCTCGCCGCGCTCGACGATGAGGTCGTAGGTGTCCTGGCTCGCGATGATCTCCTGCGGCCGGTACGCGCTGGCGCCGAGCACGCGCACCGCGTGGTAGTGCGTCAGCACGACGTACTTGATCGGCTTGTCGGTGACCTCGCGGATGCGGCGGATCACGTCGGCCGCCATCGCCGGCGTGGCCTGCGTGTCGGCGACGAGCACGGCGTCGTCGCCGATCACGACGCCGGTGTTCGGGTCACCCTCGGCGGTGTAGGCCCAGGCGTGCGGCGAGATCTGCTCGAACGTGACCTTCTTGTCCTCGAGGTCGGCTTGCGAGGCGAACGCTTTGCTCATGTCGGCACCTTCGGCGGATCGGTCTTGGTTAATCGATTTGACTTAGTTGAATTACGGGGTTGATCTTAGTCATCTTGTTCGCTAATGTCTAATCCATTCGGATAAGTAAAACCACCTAAGCAGCACCCCGATGGATGACCGGTCCCCCGCCGACGCACCCGGGCGCACCTCGCGCGGGATCCAGAGCATCGAGGTCGGTGGCCAGCTGCTGCTCGCGCTGTCGCACCACGGCCGCCCGATGCCGCTGAAGGACCTCGCGCGCGAGGCCGGCATGGCACCGGCCAAGGCGCACCCGTATCTCGTCAGCTTCGGCAAGCTCGGCCTGATCGAGCAGGACCCGGCCAGCGGTCACTATGGACTCGGGCCCCTGGCGCTGCAACTGGGGTTGATCAGCCTGCAGCAGTTCGACCCGGTGCGGCTGGCCACGCCCGTCATCGAGGAGCTCGCGCAGACGCTCGGCCACACGATGGCGATCGCCGTGTGGGGCAACCGCGGGCCGACGATCGTGCGCGTCGCGCCGCCGCCGTCGCCGGTGCACGTCGCGATGCGCCACGGCACCGTGATGAGCCTGACGGGCACCGCGTCGGGCTGGCTGTTCGCCGCGTGGCGGCCGTGGCACGAGGTCGCGCCACTGCTGGCCGCCGAGCGCGCCGGCGCCGGTGCCGCCGAGCGCGCGCGCTTCGACGCCGAGCTGCCCGCGCGGCTCGCGGCGGTGCGCGAGCGGCGCCTCGCCCGCGCCGTTGACCTGTCGCTGCCCGGCGTCAGTGCGCTGGCTGCGCCCGTGTTCGACGAGCAGCAGCGGCTGCTGCTGTCGCTGACCGGCATCGGCCCGACGCCCGCGTTCGACACCGCCTGGGACGGCCCGGTGGCCACTGCGCTAAGTCGCGCCGCGCAGGCGCTGTCGCGCCGGCTCGGCGACGCATCGGCATGGCCGCCGCTGCCGCACGCAGCGGCGGTCGCCCGCTGACGCCTCGCGCCGGCGATTACGCGTGCGCCCCGTCGCCGGCCGGCGCCGGCAGGCGGCTGACGAGCACCTTGTCGACGCGCTTGCCGTCCATGTCGACGACCTCGAAGCGCCAGCCCTGCCACTCGACGTGGTCGGCGACCTCGGGCACGCGCCCGAGCAGCAGCATGATCATGCCGGCCAGCGTGTTGTAGCGCCCGAGATCCTCGTCGGGCAGCGCGCGCAGCGCAAGGCGGTCCTTCAACTCCAGCGCCGGGATCAGGCCGTCGAACAGCCAGCTGCCGTCGTCGCGCTGCACGGCCCAGGCTTCCTCCTCCTCGCCGGCCGGCGGCCTGAACTCGCCGGCGATCGCCTCGAGCACGTCGCGCACCGTCACCAGACCCTGCACCGCGCCGTACTCGTCGACGACGAACACGAGCTCGGCGCCGGCGGCCTTGAAGTGCTCGAGCAGCTCCATCCCGGTCAGCGTCTCGGGCACGAACACCGGCGGCTCAAGGCCGTCGGTGAGCGACAGCGGCTGCCCGCGCACGAGCTGGCGCAGCAGCTGCCGCGACGACACGACGCCGAGCACGTCGTCGAGTCCGCCGCGGCACACCGGGTAGCGCGCGTGCGCCGCCTCGTCGAGCACGCGCCGCACGTCGTCGAGGGGGGCGTCGGCGTCGAGCCAGACGATCTCGGCGCGCGGCACCATCATCGAGCCGGCCTGCCGCTCGTCGAGCAGGAACACGTTGCGCACCATGCGGTGCTCCTGCGCCTCGATCACGCCGGCGCCGACGCCCTCCTCGAGCTGCGCAGCGATCTCCTCTTCGGTCACGCTCGCGCCGGGCGGCTGGCCGCTGACGCCCAGCAGCCGCAGCACCGCGCGCGTCGACGCCGACAGCAGCGCGACGAACGGCTTGGCCGCCGTCGACAGCCACATCATCGGCCGCGCGACGAGCCGCGCGACCGGCTCGGGGTACATCTGCCCCAGCCGCTTGGGCACCAGCTCGCCGAAGACGATCGTCGCGTACGTGATCAGCACGACGACGAGCGCGGTGGCCGCCACGCGGGCGACGTGGTCCGGCAGCGGCAGCGCCGTGACGAGCCACGCCGCGAGTGGCTCGGCGAAAGCCGCCTCGCCGACGATGCCGTTGAGCAGCCCGATCGACGTGATGCCCACCTGCACCGTCGACAGCCAGCGCGTGGGGTCGTCGTGCAGCACCATCGCCGCGCGCGCGCCACTGTCGCCCGTCTCGACCATGACCTGCAGCCGGGCCTTGCGCGCCGCCGTCAGGCCCATCTCGGCCATCGCGAACGCCCCGTTGAGCAGGATCAGGAACACCAGCAGCGCCGTCTCCATCGAAGACCCGGCCGGTCAGAGGCCGGGCGTCTGTCAGCACCACCGCAGCGTAGCAGAGGGGCCGTGCCCAGCCCCGAAGCGGCGCCGGCCCCAGCCGGCACAATGTGCACCGATGCACTACCTCGTCGGCGACTTGCAGGGCTGCGACGACGCGTTCGCGCGTCTGCTCGCCGAAATCGGTTTCTCCCCGTCGCGCGACCGCCTGCACGTGCTCGGCGACCTCGTCAACCGCGGTCCGCAGTCGCTCGCGGTGCTGCGTCGTCTGCGCGCGCTCGGCGACAGCGCGACCTGCCTGCTCGGCAACCACGACCTGCACCTGCTCGCGGTGGCCCACGGCGTGCGCCGCGAACACCGCACCGACACGCTGCGCGACATCCTCGACGACGCCGACCGCGACGCCTGGATCGACTGGGTGCGCCACCTGCCGCTGGCCGACACCGCGCACGGCTGGCTGCTCGTGCACGCCGGCGTCGTGCCCGCGTGGGACGCCGCGCAGACGCTGGCGCTGGCGCGCGAGGTCGAGGCGATGCTGCGCGGTCCCGACCTGCCCGGCTTCCTGCAGGTCATGTACGGCAACGAGCCGGCACGCTGGCGCGACGACCTGCAAGGCACCGACCGCTGGCGCTTCGTGATCAACGTGCTGACGCGCATCCGCTTCGTGCACGCCGACGGTACGCTCGACTTCCAGGTCAAGGAAGGCGCGAACGCCGCGCCGCCCGGGCTCGTGCCGTGGTTCGATGTGCCGGGCCGGCGCACCGCGGGCACGCCGATCGCATTCGGCCACTGGAGCACGCTCGGGCTGGTCGAGCGCGCCGACCTGCTCGCGCTCGACACCGGCTGCGTCTGGGGCGGCCGCCTCACCGCGGTGCGCGTCGACGGCGGGCGGCGCGACGTCGTGCAGGTGCGCTGCGCGCAGGCGGTGGCGCCGGGCACCGCCTGACGCACGAAGCCGGCCCCCGCGCCGTCAGCGCGCGGCGCTCGCCATCGCCGGTGCCACCGGCACCCAGCGTCCACCCTTGACGACGTCGATGGCGACGTACTCGGGGTTAACGTGGTTCTTCACGAAGCTCTGCTTCGAGTACGTCGTGAAGTCCTCGTGGCTGACGCCCTGGCAACCGGCGGCGAAGCTCTGCGCGCTCAGGTTGCGCCCGGCGGCCTGCAGGCACTTGATGAACCAGTCGGTGTAGCTGTAGGCATTGGCCGCGTTCTCGTCGGGGTCGGTATTGAACTTCGCCTTGTACGCGGCGATGAACTTCTGCGCACCGGGGTCCTTGGTCGATGCGTCGTGGATCTGCCAGCCGCCGAGCCCGTACAGGCCCTCGACGGCGTCTTTGCCGAGCCGCGCGACGATGCTGCTGCGCCCGGGCAGTGTCGTCAGCACCTTGACGTCCCAGCCGAGCTTCTTGACCTCGGCCATCACCCCGACTGTCTCGCGCACGACGGTGCCGGCGAGGATGAGGTCGACGTCGGCGGCCTTCATCCGCGCGACCTGGCTGCTGAAGTCGATGTCGCCGACCTTGTACGCCGCCTCGGCGGCCACCGTCATGTTGGCCGCCTTCATCGCCTCGGCGACGCCGGCGCGCACGAGGTCGCCGAAGGGGCCCTCCTGGTAGATCACGCCGACCTTCTTGACGCCCCAGTTCTTGATCGCCCACGACAGGCCGGTGGCCGTCGTCGTGTCGTAGTTCTGCACCGTCGTGAACACGAGCGGGCTGCCCCCACCGGCACGCTGCACGATCGCGCTGGCGGCCCACGGCGCGAACACGACGACGCCGGCGTCGGTCGCGGCCTTCACGGTGGCCGCGTTCGGGCCCGAGCCGAAGGCGTTGAGGATCGCGAACACGTCGTCGCTCTTGATCAGCTTCTGCACCGCGCGCACCGCCTGCTGCGGCTGGCTGCCGTTGTCCTCGACGACGAGGCGGATCCGTCGTCCGTGCACGCCGCCGGCGGCATTGACCTCGTCGATGCGCATCTGCATCGCGTTGCGCAGCATCGGCATGCCGGCCGCGGTGGGTCCCGACAGGTCGAGGTGGCTGCCGACCACGATCTCGGTGTCGGTCACGCCGCCAGCGGCGGCGAAGCCGGCGACGCCGGCCAGGGTCAGGGCCAGCAGGGTGCGCTGGAAGGTGTGCATCGTCGTCTCCTTCGTGTGTCGTCGGTGCAGGGATAGGCTCGGTCGTCCGGGCCCGGTGGTCAATCGGGGTACATCTCGTCGATCAGCGCAGCGTACTTGCGCACGACAAGCTTGCGCTTGAGCTTCATCGTCGGCGTCAGCTCCTCGTCCTCGGCGGTCAGCAGCTGGTCGATGATGCGGAAGTCCTTGACCTGCTCGACGCGCGCCAGCCGCGCGTTGGCCCGCTCGATCTCGTCGCGCACCAGCGCAACGACTTCGGGCGCGCGCGCCAGGCTCGCGTAGTCGGTGTAGGGCACCTGACGGTCACGGGCGAAGCGCGCGACCTGTTCGTGGTCGAGCATCACGAGTGCGGTGATGTAGCGCCGGCCGTCGCCCACCGCGACGGCATCGGTGATGTAAGGGCTGAACTTCAGCAGGTTCTCGATCTGGCTCGGCGTCACGTTCTTGCCGCCGCTGGTGATCAGGATGTCCTTGAGCCGGTCACGGATCGCCAGCTCGCCGGCCGGCGAGATCTCGGCGCAGTCGCCGGTGTGCAGCCAGCCGTCGGCATCGATCGCCTCGGCCGTCTTGTCGGGCTGGCCCCAGTAGCCGGCGAACACGTTGGGGCCGCGCACGAGCAGCTCGTTCTCGGCACCCAGCCGGATCTCGATGCCCGGCCCCGGCACGCCGGCCCAGCCCAGCCGGATGCACCCCGGTGGCGTCGCGGTGACGAAGCCGCAGGTCTCGGTCATCCCGAAGGCCTCGCGCAGTTCGATGCCCAGCGCCAGGTACCAGCGCACGAGGTCGGGCGGCACCGGCGCGGCGCCGGTCAGCGCCGTCTTCACGCGCGACAGGCCGAGGAAGCGGCGCACGTTGCGAAAGGCCGCCGCTTCGAGGAGCCGCTCGGTGACGGTCGGCGGCCGCACGCCGCCGCGCTGCTGCAGCAGCGCCTCGTGACGCGACAGCGCCGATGCGCATGCCTTCGCGTAGACCCAGCGTGCCGGCGCGATCGCGTCGCGCAGCGCGAGTTCGACGCTCGAGTGCAGCTTCTCCCAGAAGCGCGGCGGCGCGAACACGACGTGCGGCTCGACCTCGCGCAGGTCGTTGAAGACGGTGCCTGCGTTCTCGGGGAAGTGCACGACGAGACCGAGCGCGAGCGGGTTGAACACGCTGGCCATGCGTTCGGCGATGTGGCACAGCGGCAGGAACGACAGCGTGCGGTCGCCGAAACCGGCGCGCAGGTAGTTCGGCGCCTGTGCGACCTGCGCGACGACGTTGGCCGCGCTGATCATCGCGCCCTTCGGCGCGCCGGTGGTGCCCGAGGTGTAGACGAGGAACGCGATGTCGTCGGGGCGCGACGCGTCGATCGCGGCCTCGAAGTCGGCCGAGTGCGTGCGCGCGAGCTCGAAGCCGCGCGCGAGCAGGTCGTCGAAGAAGCTCACCGCCGGGTCGGCGAAACCGCGCAGGCCCTCGCGCTCGATCACGACGACGTGACGCAGCGCCGGACAGCGTGCACGCACCGCGAGCGCCTTGTCGAGCTGCTCTTGGTTCTCGACGACGAGCACCGCGCTACCCGAGTCGACGAGGATGTGCGCGACCTGCTCGGGCGAGCTGGTCGGGTAGATGCCGTTGCCGACGAAGCCCATGCACTGCGCGCCGACGTCGACGTAAAGCCACTCGGGGCGGTTGTCGGCCAGCACCGAGACGCGGTCGCCGCGCCGCAGCCCGAGCGCGCCCAGCGCCAGGCCGACGGCGCGCGCGTGCGCGTAGTACGTGGCCCAGTCGACGCCGCTCCACAGCCCGCGGCGCTTGGCGCGCAGCGCCGGCGCGCCGGCCCACTCGCGGCAGCGCGCGCGAAACAGCTTCGGTGGGGTATCGAGCGCGTCCATCGCAGCAGCCGGGTTCATCGCCACGTCTTGCGGCGGCGCCAGCGCGCGGCGCCGGACAGACCCGTGGCCTGCCCGAGCCCGAGGTAGCTCTCGCGCACGTCGCTCTTGGCCATCAGCTCGTCGCAGGGGCCGCTGGCGACGATGCGCCCGAGCTCCATCACGTAGCCGTCGTCGGCGGTGCGCAGCGCGATGGCGGCGTTCTGCTCGACGACGAGCACTGCGACGCCGGCCTCGCGGGCGATGCGCCCGACGATGCGGAAGATCTCCAGCGTCAGCAGCGGCGACAGTCCGAGCGACGGCTCGTCGAGCAGCAGCAGCTTCGGGCGACTCATCAGCGCGCGGCCGATGGCCAGCATCTGCTGCTCGCCGCCCGACAGCAGCCCGGCGTGCTGCGCGGCGCGCTCGGCCAGCCGCGGGAACCACGCGTGCACGCGCGCGAGGTCGTCGCGCACGCCGTCGGCGTCGCGCCGCGCGTAGGCGCCCATCGCGAGGTTGTCGCGCACCGACAGGAAGGGGTAAACCTGCCGCCCCTCGGGCACCAGCACGAGGCCGCGGCGGCACACCACGTCGGCGTCGAGCCCGTGCACCGGCTCGCCCTCGAACCACACACCGCCCTTGAACGGGTCGATCACGCCGGCGATCGTGTTCAGCAGCGTCGACTTGCCGGCGCCGTTGGCACCGAGCACCGTCACGATGCGCCCGCGCCGCACCTGCAGGTTGATGCCCTGGATCGCGACCACCGGGCCGTACCAGGTCTCGAGGTTGCGCACGTCGAGCAGCGGGGCACCGGCGGCCGGCGCGGCCGCGCCGCTCGCGTCGTCGCCACACCGCACGGCCGCCGTCATGCCGGCACCTCGTCGCCGACCGCGCTGCCGAGGTAGGCCGCGACGACCTGCGGGTGCGACTGCACCTCGCGCGGCGTACCCTGCGCGAGGATGGCACCCTGCGCCATGCAGATCACGCGGTCGGCCACCGCCGACACCAGCGACATGTCGTGCTCGACCATCACCACCGTCACACCGCGGTCGCTGCGGATGTCGTCGATCCAGAACGCGAGGTCGCGCGACTCCTCGGGGTTCAGCCCCGAGGCCGGCTCGTCGAGGAACAGCAGCTTCGGGCCGGTGGCCAGCGCGCGCCCGAGCTCGACGACCTTGCGCACGCCGTACGGCAGCGCGCCGACGAGCTGGTTGCGGTGCGCAGACAGGTCGAGGAACTCGATGACGTCTTCCACCGCGGCGCGCGACGCCTCCTCGGCGGCCACCGCCGCCGGCGTGCGCAGCAGCTGCGCCCACCAGGGCCCGTGGCCGAAGCGGTGGCGCCCGAGCATCAGGTTGTCGAGCACCGTCGCGCCCTCGAACAGCTCGATGTTCTGGAACGTGCGCGCGATGCCCAGCGCCGCGATGCGCTCGCGCGGCAGGCGTCCGATCTCCCGGCCCTCGAAGAACACCTGGCCGGCCGTGGCGTCGAACACGCGCGTGACGACGTTGAGCACCGAGGTCTTGCCGGCGCCGTTGGGGCCGATGATCGCCAGCACCTCGCCCGGGCGCACCGTGAACGAGACGCCGTCGATCGCGCGCACGCCGCCGAACGCGAGCGCGAGGTCGCGCGCCTCGAAGAAGGGATGGGGCGGCGGATGCGTGTTCACCGGTAGCGCTCCGACCTCATGTAGCGCTTGCCGCGGCGGAAGGTGTCGCGCCGGTACAGCGGGAAGGTCTCGACGAGCGCACGCAGCTTGAGCCACCGGCCGTTGAGCCCGGTCGGCTCGAACAGCACGAACAGCGCGAGCACGAAGCCGAAGACGAAGGTCTCGAGCCCGAACTGCTTGGCCACCGCGTCGGGCAGAAAGGGCTTCAGGCGCGAGATGAACGGCGGCAGCAGCCCGATCAGCAGCGCGCCGAGCACGGCGCCGCGCAGGCTGCCGAGCCCACCGATGACGACCATCAGCACCAGCTCCATCGACAGCAGCAGCGTGAACGCGTCGGGCGTCAGGTACTGCAGGTGGTGTGCGAGCAGCGCGCCGGCCAGCCCCGTGATGCCAGCCGACCCGGCGAAGGCCAGCACCTTGATGCGCGCCACCGGCAGCCCGAGCGACCACGACGCCGCCTCCGAGTCGCGCACGCCCACCAGCGCGCGCCCCAGCGACGAGCGCGTCACGTTGAGCAGCGCCGCGAACACGATGACGAGCACCGCCAGACACAGGTAGTAGAACGCCGCCGGCCCGCCGAGCGACCAGCCGGCGACCTGCGGCGACGGCACCGCGATGCCGGTGAAGCCGCCGGTCACCGAGGTCCAGTGTCCGGCCACGTGCGTGACGAGCACCGAGAACGCGAGCGTGACCATCGCCAGATACAGCCCCGAGACGCGGATCGCCGGCAGCCCGAGCAGCGCGCCGACCGCGGCCGCGAGCAGCCCGGCGGCCGGCAGCGACAGCGGCAGCGGCACACCGCGCCCGAGCAGCCACGCGTGCGCGTAGGCCCCCACCGCCATGAACGCGGCGTGGCCGAGCGAGACCTGGCCGGTGTAGCCGGTCAGCAGCATCAGCCCGAGGCTGGCGATCGCGAGGATCACGAGGTAGCTCGCCTCGCCGACGACGAAGCGGCTCGCGACCCACGGCAGCGCGAGCAGCGCGACGGCGAGCAGCGCGTAGGCCCAGCGCTCGCCGGGCGTGCGCAGCAGCGCCTGCGCGTCGCGGTAGCGGGTGTGGTAGTCGAAGCGCATCGGGCGTCAGACCCTTCGTCCGTGCGCCTCGCCGAGCAGGCCGCGCGGGCGCAGCACGAGCACGACGATCAGCACGACGTAGGCCACGACGTCCTTGCTGCCGTCGGGGCCGAAGACGCCGGTCCACTGCTCGATCTGCCCGATCAGCAGCCCGCCGACGATCGCGCCGGCGATGCTGCCGAAGCCGCCGAGCACGAGCGCCGCGAGCGCCTTGAGCATCACGAACCACAGGCTGACGTCGACCAGCGTGATCGGCGCCAGCAGCACGCCGGCCAGCGCCGCGAGCACGCCGGCCAAGGCCCACACCAGCGAGTTGACGCGCTTGACCGGAATGCCATTGAGGAAGGCCGCGAGCTGGTTCTGCGACGCCGCCTGCATCGCGACGCCCAGCCGCGTGTGGCGCAGGAACGCGAGCAGCACCAGCGTGGCCACCAGCACGGTGGCCAGGATCACGAGGCTGAGGTCGGCGACGACGACGCCGCCGATGGCCGTCGTCTGCCCGGTCCACGGCGTCGCGAAGCTGCGCGACTCGGCGCCGAAGCCCATGCTCACCGCACCGCGCAACATGAAGGCCAGCGCGATCGTCAGCATCACGCCGGCGAACTGCGGCTGCCCGACGATGCGCCGCACGAGCAGCGCGTCGATGCCGTAGCCGAGCACGGCGACGATCGCGACGGTGGCCGGCAGCGCGAGCCAGAACGGCCAGCCCGCCGGCCCGATCAGCCCCCAGCCGACGAAGGCGGCGAGCATCAGCAGGTCGCCGTGCGCGAAGTTCAGCACCTCGGTGGCCTTGTAGGTCAGCACCAGGCCGAGCGCGACCAGCGCGTAGATCGCGCCGGCGGCCAGCCCGTTGACGAGCAGCTGCGCAAACACCTGGAACGTCATCGGTGCGCTGGCCCCTCAGTCCATGCGCTCGATCAGCGCCGCCGCCGCGAGCCCGGTGGCCCCGCAGGCCGCGGCGACGGCGCGCTTCGCGCCGCGGCGCTCGAGCTCGTCGAGCGCGGTGCCCAGCAGCGCGCTGCCGGTCGACCCCATCGCGTGGCCGAGCGCGATCGCGCCGCCGTTGACGTTGAGCCGCTCGTGCGGCACGCCAAGATGGCGCATGAAGTGCAGCATCAGCGCGGCGAACGACTCGTTGACCTCGAACAGGTCGACGTCGGCGACGCCGAGCCCCGCGCGCGCGAGCACCGCGCGCGTCGCGTCGACGGCGCCGGTCAGCGCGAGCGTGCGGTCGACCGCGACTTCAGCCAGCGCCACCAGCCGCGCGCGCGGCTTCAGCCCGAGCCGGCGCACCGCGCCCGGGCTCGCGAGCAGCACGGCCGACGCACCATCGGCCATCGCCGGCGCATTGCCCGCCGTGTGCACGTGCTCGACGCGCGCCAGCCCCAGTTGCTGCGCGAGCCACTCGTCGAGCCCGGTCTTGGCGCCCAGGCCGGCGAACGCGGGCTGCAGGTCGGCCAGCGTCGCCGCCGTGGTCGACGCGCGCGGCGTCTCGTCGGTGGCCAGCAGCGTGCGGCCGTCGACCTCGACCGGCACGACGGAGCGGAACCAGCCGGCATCGCGCGCGTGGACGGCACGCTGCTGCGACGCGAGCGCGATCGCGTCGCAGTCGGCGCGCGAGAAGCCCTCCATCGTCGCGACAGCGTCGGCCGCGAGGCCGATCGGCACCAGGCGCAGCGCGCGCGCGAGCTCGGCGTCGTGCGTCAGCGGGCCGGCGTCGCTGGCCATCGGCACGCGCGACATCGATTCGACGCCGCCGCCCACCGCGAAGCCGTCGCTGGCCAGCGCCTGCAGCGCCGCGTAGCCCACCGCCGACAGCCCCGAGGCACAGTAACGGTTGACCGTCAGCGCCGGCACCGTGTCGGGCCACCCCGCAGCGAGCGCGCCGAGCCGGCCGACGTGGCTGCCCTGCTCGCCGGTCTGCGTGACGCAGCCGATCACCGCATCGGCGATGCGGGCGGGGTCGACCCCCGTGCGCTGCACGATGGCACGCAACGCCTGCGCGAGCAACTCGACCGGCTGGACGCCGCGCAGTGCACCCTTGTCGCTGCCGCGCCCGCGCGGCGTGCGCACGGCGTCGATGATCAAGGCGGATTCGCTCATCGTGCCCTCACTCGCGCACGCCGACGACGAAGCTGCACACGGTGGCGCAGCTGCCGCCGATGTTGAGCGTCGCGAAGGTGCGCGCGCCGTCGACTTGATAGGCACCGGCGATGCCGCTGACCTGGCGCGCGGCGTCGAGCAGCATGCGCGCGCCGGTGGCGCCCACCGGGTGCCCCGCGCCGATCAGCCCGCCGCTGGGGTTGACCGGCAGTGCGCCGCCGAACTCGATCGTGCCGTCCTCGATCGCGCGCCAGCTCTGCCCCGGCGGCGTCAGCCCGAAGTGGTCGATCGCCATGTACTCGGTCGTCGTGAAACAGTCGTGCGTCTCGATGCCGTCGAGCTCGCGCACGTCGCCGATGCCGGCGCGGCCGAACGCGTCGAGGATCGTCTGCCGCACGTGCGGGAACACGTAGGGTTCGCCGGCGCTGCGCGCGAGCTTGTCCTTCAGCCGCAGCGGCGCGTTGTGGTGACCCCAGCCGAGGATGCGCGGCAGCTGCCCGACGCGCAGTCCGTGACGGCGCGCGTGTTCGGCTGCATACCGAGGGCCGGCGAGCAGCAGCGCAGCCGCACCGTCGGTGAGCTGGCCGCAGTCCTGGCGGCGCGTGCCGGGCTCGATCACGGGGTTCAGCGCGTCGTCGTCGGTGAAGGCGCCGGGCTCGAAGCGCCACTGGCGCGTCTGCGCCAGCGGGTTGCGCTTCGCGTTGCCGTAGTTGAGTTCGGCGATGCGGTTCAGGTGCCGCCGGTCGAGCCCGTGGCGGCGCTCGTACTCCTGCGCCATCAGGCCGAACGCCGCCGGCCACATGAAGCGGCAGTCGATGTCCTCGCGCCCCTGCCACGCGGCGGCGTTCTGATTCGCGCTGCTCTCGTCGCCGGGCAGGTTCTTCAGCTCCTCGGCGCCGACGACGAGCACGCAGTCGTAGCGGCCGGCCTCGATCTCGGCCATCGCGGCGAGCACCGCCAGCGACGACGACGCGCACGCGCCCTCGTGCCGCATTGCCGGCACGCCCCACAGCTCGGGCACGACCTGCGCGACCATCGCGCCCAGGTGCGCCTGGCGGCGCTGGATCTCGCCGAACGCGTTGCCGACGTGGATGCTCTGCACGTCGGCTGCCGGCACGCGCGCGTCGGCCAGCGCGCCAAGCGTGGCTTCGCGGATCATGTCCGACAGGTCCTGGCCGCTGCGCGACCAGACCTTCGCGAAGTCGGTCTGGTGGCCGCCGAGGATGTAGACGGGTGTGGTCATCGCGCGCGGTCCCAGCCGTCGATGCGGTGCGCCGCGATCCAGCAGCCGTGGAAGCCGGTGGGGATGTGGCGCGGGATCGCGACCTGCGCGACCGGCCCGCGCCCGAGGTCGCGGGCGTCGAAGATGTCGAGCGTCTCGCGCTTCGTCGCGGCGTTGAACTGGAACGCGATCACGTAGCCGTGGTCCTCGGACTGCGGGTCGTCGGCGGCGGCGAACCACGGCTCGCTGTACCAGCTGTGCTCGACGTCGTCGGTCCACGCCGACAGCGACTCGCCGGTGTCGAGGTCGTACTTGCGGATGCCGTTCCACTGCAGGATCGCCGTCGGGTGGTGGTCGACCAAGTACCCGTAGCGCGTGCGCCGGCCGGTGAGCGCGGCGTTGTAGGTCGGGAACTCGACGTTGCGCTCGGCGTCGAGGCAGCGTTCCTCGGTGGCGCCGGTCGTCAGGTTCATGCGCCAGCGCCACAGCCGCGCCGTCATCACGAGCTCGGCGACGTTCTTCGCGGTGCGCTGTGCGTCGATGCGGCCGTCGGGCGTCGTGGCGGGCATGTAGCGGCAGGCGACCATCTCGATCCACTCGCCGCTCGCGTCGGTGCTCTCCCACGCGTTGACGACGTGGTACAGGAAGCACGGCGTGAACTCGAACCAGCGCACCTCGTCGCTGCGCCCGTAGCGCGGGATGACGCCGAAGCGCGTCGGCAGCTCGGGGTGGAACTCGACCTTGTGGCGTCCGAGCTTGAGCGCGTCCTCGTTGTGGAACAGCGGCAGGTCGTGGACGATGCTGTAGTGCTCGGTCACCGCCATGTCGTGCGGCAGGCGCGGGCCGGGCAGGTCGATCGCGACGTGGTGCTTGAGCTGGCCGTCGGGACCCACGACGCCGTAGTGCATGTACGGCGGCTCGTTGCCGTAGTCGAAGTACAGCAGGTCGCCGGTCACCTCGTCGACCTTGGCGTGCGCCGAGATCTTGCCGCCGGTGGCGGCGATCGCGCGCTGCTTGCCCAGCGTGGCGAGTGTCAGCGGGTCGATCACGTAGGCGTCGCCGCTCATGTACCACAGCGCCAGCGCCTTGCCTGCGTGGCCGACGAGGTCGGTGTTGGCGCTGTCCTTCAGCGGCTTGTCGTCACGCCCGACCAGCGTCTCGCGGATGCCCCAGTACATCGCGCGACCGGCAGCGTCCTCGCGCTGCCAGGCCTCGGTGCGCACCCAGCGGTTGCGCACCGTCAGCCGCCCGCGTCGGAACTCGGCAGCGTGGATCATTCCGTCGCCGTCGAAGGGGTGATAACGCCCCTGCGGCGCGAAGCGCGGATTGGGACCGCAGCGCATGTACACGCCGTTGAGGTCGGCCGGGATCGAACCTTTGATCAGCGGCAGGTCGGTGAACACCGACTCGTCGGGGATCGGCGCATAGGGGCCGGTCAGCAGCGGGCCGTGGTCCTCGCCGAAGGGGGCAAAGTTCTCGACGCGTTCGGGAGCGTTCATCTCGGTCTCCTCTGAATCCTCAAACGGCGGCAGGACGCCGCGATTGCGCGATGCGGAACCGCCCGGCGACGAAGCTCAGGTCGGTCAGGCTCGCATTGCCGGCCGGGTTCAGGCCGGTGACGTGGTAGTCGCTGTACGCCGCCGCGAAGTTCAGCGGCATCGGCCCAGTCAGGTTGATCGTCAGCTGCGCGCCGGCGCGCGCGTAGGCCGCCTCGGCAGCGTCGACGAAGGCCGCGTCGCGGCTGTAGAGGAACGCCGTCAGCCCGCCGTGGCGTTCGACGTCGCCGGTGGCCTGCGCGAGCGCGTCGGCGGCGTCGTCGCAGCCGATCACGAAGCCGATCGGCCCGAAGCGCTCCTCGCGGTACAGCGCGCCGTGGCGCGGGTCGGTCTGCACCAGCAGCGGCGTGCTCGTGCGCGCAGCCGGGAACTCGGGGTGCGCGTAGGCGCGCGGCTCGAGCAGCACGCGGCCGGCGCGCGCGCCGTCGTCGCGCATCTGCCCCACCAGCGCGAGCGTCGCCGGCGACTGGATCGCCGCGAGGATCATCGCCGCCTTCTTCGGCTCGCGCCCCACCGCATCGATCGCGGCGGCCAGCCGCGCGCCGACCTCGTCGAACGGCACGCGGCCGGCGGGCGTCGCAACGCCGCCTCGCGGCACGTAGACGTTCTGCGGGCTGGTGCACATCTGCGCGCTGAACATGCACATCGTCGTCGCCAGCGCGCGCAGCGCGGCGTCGAGGTCGTCGGCCGATTCCAGCACCACCGTGTTGCAGCCGGCGGTCTCGGTGAAGACGAGCGCCGGGTGCGCGTTGGCCTCGATCCAGGCGCCGAAGCGCGCGCTGCCGGTGAAGTCGACGATGGCCGTCTTCGGGTGCTTGACGAGCACCTTGCCCAGCGGCTCGGCCACCGTGTCGAGCGCCAGCGTGACGAGGTTCGGGTCGAAGCCGGCGTCGGCGAGCACGCGGCGCAGCGCGCGCACCGTGACCGCCATCGGCAGCACCGACATCGGGTGCGGCTTGACGATGACGGCGTTGCCGGTGGCCAGGCTCGCCATCATCGACGGCCACGCGTTCCAGGTCGCGAAGCTCGCACAGGTGAAGCACACCGCGACGCCGCGCGGCACGGCACGGTAGGTCTTGTCGAGCACGATGTCGGCGGCGCCGAAGCGGCGCTCCCAGCGCGCGTGCGGCGTCACCGCGCGCAGCGCCTGCGCGGCGTAGACCAGCGCCTCGATGCCGCGGTCGAGCGCGTTGACGCCCGAGCCGGCGTAGGCCATGTTGGCGCTCTGGCCGGCGGTGTGCATCACGGCCTGCTGGATCTCGAACAGGTGCTCGCGGTACAGCACGTCGAGCGCCTCGAGCAGCACGCCCAGCCGCGCCTCGGTGCCGGCCGCGGCCCAGCGCGGAATCGCACGCCCGGCGGCGTCGAACAGTGCGTCGACGTCGGCGCGCGGGTAGCGGATGCCCAGCGGCTGCTGCGTGTACGGCGACACCTCCTCGCCGGCGAGGTCGATGCGTCCGGGCTGGTCGAGGTCGAACTCGCGGCCGAGCTGCGCCTGGAACGCCGCGACGCCGCGCGCCTGCGCGGCCTGTGAATCGGGGTACTGGGCCGGCATCTCGGCGAACGGGCTCCAGCAGTGCCGCTCGCGGCACGCCTGCTCGGCGCGCTCGAAGCGCGCGCGGTGCTTGTCGTACAGCGTGCTGCTCATGTCGAGGCCCGCCTCCAGACCAGCCGATGGTGGCGCACGACCGCCGACCCCGGCACGGTGTCGTCGGCCGACAGCGTCAGCACGTCGTGCCCGTCGAACGCCACGTTGCGCACCTGCTCGGTGCCGACGAAGTTCGGATTCAACGCCATCTCGACGCGGTGCACCACCTGCAGCCCGGTGGGCAGGTCGGCCCCCCGGCGCAGCGTGTACGGCCCGGCGTAGTGGAAGTAGCTCTCGAAGGCTGCGAGCCGCTCGGCCTCGGGTGCGGTGCGCGCGCTGTCGCTCGACAGCCGCTGGCGGCCGGCGCGTGCGATGCACGCACTCATGACGCCGTCGCCGCCATAGACAATCAGCCCCTGCGCATCGGCACCGTACGGCAGCGTGCGTGCCCGCCCGTCGGCGTAGGCGATCTCCCAGCGCACGAGGCGCCAGCTGCCCAGCAGCGGGTTGTCGGCGCCCGTCATGCCGCGCTCCCCGGCGCACCGGCCGCGGCGCGGGCCGGCGCGCTCGCGCGCCACGCCGCGAAGCGCCGCTGCGCCTGCCAGAACTCGCGCTCGATGCGCTCGACGACGGCAGCCACCGGCTCGACGGCGCGGATCGCGCCGAGGCCCTGCCCCGCGGCCCACACGTCCATCCAGCGCTTGCCGCTCATCGCCGCGCCGCTGTTGTAGTCGCGCTCGGGCGCAGCGGGCAGGTGCTCGGGGTCGTAGCCGTTGGCGCGCAGCGAGGGCTTGAGCCAGCTCGCCGGCGTGCCGGTGATGCCGGCGCTGACCACGAGGTCGTCGATGCCGCTGTCGACGAGCATCTGCTTGTACGCGTCGCGCGCGAGGCTCTCGGTGGTGGCGATGAAGCGCGTGCCCATGTAGACGTAGTCGGCGCCGCAGGCGATCGCGCCGGCCACGCCCCAGCCGTCGCTGATGCCGCCGCCGACGACGACCGGCCCGTCGAAGAACGCGCGCACCGCGCTGACGAAGGCGAACGGGTTGAGCGCGCCGGTGTGGCCGCCGGCGCCGCTGCAGATGCACGCCAGGCCGTCGGCGCCGGCGTCGACGGCCTTCTTCGCCAGCGTCAGGTCGACGACGTCGGCGAACACGACGCCACCGTAGCCGTGCACGACGTCGATCGCCGGCTTCGGGCTGCCCAGCGCGGTGACGACGACCGGCGGGCGGTACTTGGCCACCAGCGCCAGGTCCTGCGGCAGGCGCTCGTTCGAGCGGTGCGTCACGAGGTTGGCGCACCATGGGCCGACGGTGTCGGCGCCCTGCTCGTCGCGGGCGCGGGCGAGTTCGTCGGTGATCCGGCGCATCCAGTCGTCGAGCACCTCGATCGGCCGCGCGTTGGGCGTCGGGAACGCGCCGACGATGCCGGCACGGCAGGCCGCGACGACGAGGTCGGGCCCCGAGACGAGGAACATCGGCGCCGCGAACAGCGGCAACCGCAGTGGCGACAGCACGCCCGTCATCGGCGGCACCCCGTCAGGCGAGGCTGGTGCATCGTTCGTCTCCTGTGTCCGGCTTCGTGTTCGTCGGTGAAACGTCACCGCGCCGAGCGCCTTGTCGTTCGCCGCAATATACGGAGCGCACCGAGTGCGCCGCCAGCGGACGTTCCACTATGCTGCGGACCGTTTCGATATTCCGCTGCGATGGACCGTCAAGACCGCGAACGCTACTTCCGCAACCAGCCGCGCCGCGTGCCGCTGCGCTACGCCGAATACGCCGGTGACAAGCAGTTCGCGACGACGCTGGCGCGCGGCATCGAGCTGCTGCGCTGCTTCAGCGCCGCGGACACCGAGCTGTCGAACGCCGACTTCGCCGCGCGTACCGGGCTGCCGCGGCCGACCGTCTCACGGCTGACATACACGCTGACGGTGCTCGGCTACCTGCGCCACGACCCTCGCAGCGGCCGCTACGCGCTCGATTCGGCGCTGATCTCGGTCACCTACCCGCTGATGGCGTCGCTGACGCTGCGCCAGCAGGCGCGCCCGCTGATGGACGAGCTCGCCGAGGCCACCGGCGGGCAGGTCGCGATGGGCATCCGCGACCGGCTCAACGTCGTGCTCGTCGAGGCGAGCCGGCCGCCGGCGGGCTGGCTGGCGCGCGGTCCGACGGCCGACGTCGGTCTGACGCTGCCGATCGCCGGCTCGTCGATCGGCCGCGCCTACCTCGCCGGGCTCGACCCCGCAGCGCGCGAGACGCTGCTCAACGAACTGCGCGTCAAGGCGCCCGACGACTGGGCGCAGTTCGAGACGGGTCTGCGCGGCGCGCTGCGCGAGCACGCGCGCCACGGCTACTGCGTCGTCGACGGCACGCTGGTCAGCGAGGTGCTGTCGGTCGGCGCATCGTTCGGGCCGGTGCCCGGCGGCCAGCACGTCGCGTTCAACTGCGCGTTCCGGCGCGACATGCTGCCGCCCGGCCGTGGCGCGTCGTGGCTGCGCAGCGACGTCGGCCCGCGGCTGGCGGCGATGGTGCGGCGGCTGCGCGAAGCGTCGCCGCCCGCGGCAGGCACACGCTCGCGTTGACCTCGACCCCGGATGGCACGCCCGCTCGCGACGGAGCCTGAGGGACAATCGGCAGCACGCGGGAAGCGTGGCCGAGTGGTTGAAGGCACCGGTCTTGAAAACCGGCAACGGGCAACCGTTCGTGGGTTCGAATCCCACCGCTTCCGCCAGACCGATCTCGCCGATGAGCGCTGCCGCATGACCTCGCCATCGCCGGCGCGTCGATCGCGTACTTCGCCAGTGCGCATGCGCGCGTGCTGCTGCCCGAGCGCGAGGCGCAGCCGGGACACCACAGCATCGTGCGCTCGGCGGCGATGTTCATGGAGAGCCACGGGCCGCCGCAGGTGCGTGCGCTGACGTGCGTGAGGGGCTCGATGCGCACGCACTGCGCGTGCGTCGGCGCTGAAGGTCGCTGAAAGCGCCAGAACCACGCTGGCATGGTGCACTTCAACAGCCGCCGCGGGGGCGGCTTCGCCGCTGCGCTGGCGGCCCCCGGCGGAGGCAGCGAAGGCGCTTGGGGGTTCAGGCCACGCAGGTGCGGTTCTTGCCCGTGCGCTTGGCCTCGTAAAGCGCCTCATCGGCGCGTTCGAGCGCAGTGTCGATCGCCTCGCCAGGGCGCCACGCGGTGACGCCGGCCGAGAAGGTGACGAACACCTCCTGCCCTTCGTGCAGGAACAGGCTCGCGCTGAGCGCGCGCTGCAGCCGCGTCAGCACCTGCTGCGCCTCGTCGACGCCGGTGCCCGGCAGCAGCACGACGAACTCCTCGCCGCCCCAGCGCCCGACCGTGTCGGACGGACGCAGCGCGTCGCGCACGCGCGCGGCCAGCGCCTTCAGCGCGACGTCGCCGGCCGCGTGCCCGAGCGTGTCGTTGAGCTTCTTGAAGTTGTCGATGTCGAGCAGCCCCACCGCGAGCGGCGGCGCTGCATCGGCCGGCGCGCGCTCGACGCGCGAGCGCTCGATGTCGAACGCCTGCAGCAGCCCGCGGCGGTTCGCAACCTCGGTCAGTGCGTCGGTCGAGACCTCGTCCGAGAGCCGGCGCAGCTCGTCTTCGAGCGCGCGCACGCGCGACTCGAGTTCGGCCGCGCGCGCGTGCTCGGCGCGCAGCCGCTCGCGCGTCGCGTGCACGCCGGCCTGCACCTCGCGGTTGTCCGCCAGCATGCGCTGCACGAGCCCGGCGAGGTCGTCGATCGACGTCGCATCGCGGATCTGCGCCTCGTAGCGCTCGAGGCGCTGGCCGTAGCCGCCGGTGCGCTCGTCGACCTCGCCGAGCTGCGCAAGCAGGTTCTCGACGAGCGTGCGCAGCGCGTCGCGCGCGCGGTCGCGCTCGGCACGCAGGCGCTGCTGCTGGGCGCGCGTGTGCGCGAGCAGGTCGGCCGCGGCCTTGACGCTGCGCGCGTTGACACCGCCGTCCAGCCGCGCCTCGACAGCGCGCAGCTGGCCCTGCGTCCAGCTCGCGTCCTCGGCCAGGTCGGCGAGGCCGGCGGTCAGTTCGCGGCACAGCGACGCGAGCTGCTCGACGAGCTGGTGCCGGTGGCCGAGCCAGCGGCGCGCGCGCTCGCACACCGCGCCGACCGCCGCGGCCAGCGCCGGCGTCGCGCCTTCGGCGGCGATGCGCGCGGCCAGCTGCGCGAGCTCGTCGGCCAGCGCCGCGGCGCGCGGCTCGTCGCTGGGCAGCGCCGCGCGCACGGTGCACTCGAGCGCCTGCGCGACCGGCGGCCACGCGTCGGCGGTGGGCGCGGCGGCGCAGCGCGCGGCCGGTGCGTCGGGCACGAGGCCGGCCACCGATGACGCGGCGTTGGCGGTCGGCGCGGCCGGCGGCTCGGCGAGGTCGAGCATCGGGTCGATGCCGGTGTCCACCGGATCGTCGACGCTGTCGTGCTCCCAGCTCGTGACCAGCTGCTGCAGCCGCTGCTGCAGCCGCTGCGCGTCGTGGCGGCTGCCGTCGAGCACGCGCTGCAGGCTGTCCTTGCGCCGCGCATTGGTCCAGTGGCGCCCGCCGCGCTCGACGCCGCGCGCGACGCGCTCGATCAGCGCCGCCCAGCCGCGGCCGGCGTCCAGCCGCTCGACCAGCCGCTGCGCGTCGTCCCAGCGGCCCTCGAGCAGCCTGGCGACGAGCTCGGCGCGCTGCGCGGCGTCGTCGCAGGCGCGCTGCGCCAGACGCTCGACGACGGCGCGCGCGCGCGCCGGCAGCGCGGGCGCCGCCACGCCGCCCTCCTCGGCCCAGGCACGCGCATAGTTCTCGGGCGTGGGCTCGAGGCGTTCGAGCGCCAGGCGCCGCAGCGCCGCCTTGGCGATCTGCGCCGGGGTGACGGTCATCGCTGCGCCGCGTGCCCCTCAGACGCGCGTGCCGCCGGCGCGCTTCGCGTCGATGGCATCGGCATCGCCGGCGGCACCGAACGGCGGCGCCTTGCGGGGCAGGACCGCACTGCGCAGCCAGCCCTCGAGCTCGGCGGCCGGCACCGGGCGGCTGAACTGGTAGCCCTGCATCAGCGAGCAACCCAGCCGGTGCAGCTCGTCCATCTGCCGCAGCGACTCGACACCCTCGGCGATCACGCGCAGCCCGAGCGCGCGCCCGAGCGCGATGATCGCGGCGATCACCGCCGCACCCTTCGGCGCGACGCCGAGCTCGCGCACGAACGCCTTGTCGATCTTCACTTCCGAGATCGGCAGCGTGCCGAGGTACGCGAGCGACGAGTAGCCGGTGCCGAAGTCGTCGATCGACACCTCGACGCCGACCTCGTTCAACCGGTGCAGCGACGGGATCACGTCCTGCAGGTTCTTCATCAGGTTGCTCTCGGTGATCTCGAGCAGCAGCGTCGACGGCGCCACGCCGTGCAGCGCGAGCGCGTCGTGGATGCGGTCGACGAGGTCGCTGCGCTCGAAAATGCGCGTGGGCATGTTGACCGCCACCGGCAGCGGGTGACCAAGGCAGTCCTGCCAAGCGCGCGCCTGGCGCGCGGCCTCGCGCAGCAGCCACTCCGACATCGGCACGATCAGGCCGGTCTCCTCGGCCAGCGGGATGAAGTCCGCCGGCGACACCAGCGTGCCCCCGCGCTGCCAGCGCATCAGCGCCTCGACGCCGACGACGCGCGCCGAACGCACGTCGACCTTGGGCTGGTAGTGCAGCACGAGCTCGTCGCGCTCGATCGCCTTGTGCAGCGCGCTCTCGAGCTCGAGGCGCTCGCGCCCGCGGCCCATCAGCAGCGGGCTGTAGACGGCCGCGGCGTTCTTGCCCTGGTCCTTGACGGCGTACATCGCGACGTCGGAGTTGCGCATCAGGTCGGCCACCGTCTGCCCGTCGCGCGGGAACATCGCGATGCCGATGCTCGCGGTGACGACCCACTCGCCGCCGCCGACGAAGATCGGCTCGCGCATCACGTCGAGCATGCGCTGCGCGACGCGCTCGGCGTCGCGCTCGTCGCCGACCTCGGGCAGCAGCGCGACGAACTCGTCGCCGCCGAGCCGCCCCACCGCCTCGAGCTTGCGGTGCCACGCCGGCCCCACCGCCTCGACGGCGCCTTCGAGCACCTGGTCGCTGTGGCGCACGCAGCCGCGCAGCCGGCGCGCAACCTCGATCAGCAGCTCGTCGCCGGCCGTGTGGCCGAGCGTGTCGTTGATGTTCTTGAAGCGGTCGAGGTCGATCAGCAGCAGCGCGACGCTGTGGCCCATGCGCCGCGCGTGCTGCAGTGCCCGTTCGGTGCGCCAGATCAGCTGGTGGCGGTTGGGCAGCCCCGTGAGCGGGTCGAAGTTGGCCAGCCGGCGGATGTGGTCCTCGGCCGCGCGACGGTCGGTCACGTCCTGCACGATGCCGGTGTAGCCGATGCTCTGGCCGTGTTCGTTGTACTCGGGCTCGGCCTCGACGTGGATGATGCGGTGACGCCCGTCGGGCAACGTCACCGGCAGGTCGGTGGCCAGCACCGAGCTGTGCGCCAGCACGCCGCGCAGCAGCCGCACGAAGCTGCGCCGCGTCTCGACCGGCACCAGGCGCAGCAGCGCGTGCAGCATCGGCTGCTCGCCGGGGCCGTAGCCGAACACGCGCAGGCCCTCGGGCGACATCACGAGCACGCCGCCGACGCCGTCGGCGCCGCGCTGCCAGTCGAAGCTGCCCATCTTGGCCAGGTCCTGCGCGCGCGCCAGCCGCGCCTTGCTGCGCTCGAGCTCGAGGCGCAGCCGCGATGCGCGCAGCAGATAGCGCAGGCGCCCGGCGAGCAGGCTCCACTGCGTGCTCTTGACGAAGAAGTCGGTCGCGCCGGCCTGGTACGCGCGGTTGATCGACGCCTCGTCGTCGAGCCCGGTGAGCATCAGCACCGGAATGTTCTCGAACGCCGGCATCGAGCGCAGCGCCTCGCAGGTCTGGAAGCCGTCCATGCCCGGCATCAGCGCGTCGAGCACGATGACGTCGGGCGCGAAGTGCGCCAGCATCCGCAGCGCCTGCTCGCCGCTGGCGGCCTCGGTGATCGCGAAGCCGCGGTCGCGCAGCGCGATCGCGGTGAGCATCAGGTTGACCTCGTCGTCGTCGACGAGCAGCACGCGGGGCGCGACTGCGGTCGCGTCGTCGGCGTGCGGGCGCGCGACGTGGCTCATCGGGGGTCGGCCGCCGCGCGCCCGGCCAGCACCAGCAGCCGCTGCAGGTGGTCGGCCAGCAGGTCCAGCGGCGCGTCGAGCGCGGCGACGTCGCCCTCGCGCACCCGCCGCTCGACGTCGGCACAGGTGCGCGACAGGTCCAGCGCGCCGACGCTGGCCGACGACGACTTCAGCGTGTGCGCGACGCGGCGCAGCGCGTCGTGGTCGCCCGCCGCGCGCGCCTGCGCCAACTCGCGTGCGTGCCGCACGAGCGACTCGACGAAGGTGTCGAGGATGCGCGCGATCAGGCCGTTGCGGCCGTCGGGATCGAGTTCGCGCAGCCGCTGCACGCTCGCGGCATCGAGCACCGGCAACAGCGCCGCCGACGCGCCGGCCGCGGGCGGCGGTGCATCGTGCACTCGATCGTCGGGACGTGTCATCGCGGGCTCGCGCAGGTCAGGGGGCACGGCCGATCGCAGGCGGCCTGGGACATCGACCAAAGCGACATTCTGGCACCGCCATCGCCCGCCGAAGCCGCGGAAAAGCACCCCCCGGCCCCGCTGCCGCTTTGCCGGCCGGCGCGTCGCAGCCGCGGCGGCGACGCAAGGAGCGGGCAGGTCGGCATCGGCAGACTCGGGGGCGACCCGCAGCGGGCCGTGCCCCGGCTTTCGGCCGCCGAAGCCGGTGACTTGAGCGGCGCACACGCGGGGCGTCGCCGGGGCGCTGCATACAATTCCCGCCATGCACAACGGCGGCGCTTCGGCCACGCGCGCGGCGCGACGCTGGCACAGGGCGGGAGCGACGGCGCCGCCGCCGCGCGGCTCAGCGCGGCGCCCGGGCCTTTACGCCACTGCGGCGCTGGCCGCGACGGCCGCGCCGGCGCTGGCCGATGCCGGTGCGGCCGTTGCAGGCGGCGGCTGGACGGTGGTGGTGGCGCTGCTGCTCGTCGCGGCGCTGGCCGCCGTCGCGGGCATGCTGTGGAGCCGCCAGCGCGGCGCGCCGGCGCTGTTCGCGGCGCGGCACGACGCGCAGACCTGGGCCCGACTCGTCGACGGCTGCCGCTGGCGCACCGACGCCTCGCACCGCGTACGCGAGTGGACCGCGGGCGCGACGGTCGGTGTGCCCGCGTGGGCCGAGGCCTGGCGCGGCCACGTGCTGTGGGACGTGCTCGAGACGGCCGACGGCACCGACCTGCGCGGCGCGCTCGAGTCCGGCAGCCCGCTCGTCGAGGCCGAGGTGCGCCCGCGCGGCGGCGACCGCGACACGACGTGGACGCTGCGCGCGGTGCCGCAGATCGACGCCCAGGGCCGCTTCGCCGGCCACGCCGGCACGCTGGCGCCCCGGGCCGGCGCTGCGCCCGCGCCGCGCGACGATGCCGCGCTCGACGCGCTGCTGGAGACCTGCCCGGGGCCGGTGTGGATCGCCGATCACGACGCCGCGCTGCCCGGCTGGCGCGTGCGGCGCAGCAACGCGCCCGCGCTCAAGCTCGCCGGCGGGCTGACGACGCCGACCTGGCCCGAACTCGTGGCCGCGCTGCCGCCGGAGCTGCAGCTGCTCGTCGGTGCGCTCAAGCCCGATGCCGCGCCGGTCGTGCAGGGGCGCTGGTGCGCGCGGCTCGTCGCCGTTGGCGAGGGCGCGACCGCCGGGCGGCTGCTCGCGCTGTGGCCGGCGGCGGGCGCCGACGACGTCAGCGCCGCCGAGCGCGAGTCGTTCACCTACGCCGTCTCGCACGACCTGCGCGCGCCGATCCGCGTCGTCGAGGGCTTCACGCGCATCCTGAAGGAGGACTACGGCGCGCAGCTCGACCGCATCGGCAACGACCACCTCGACCGCGTGCTCGGCGCGGCCGCGCGCATGAACCACATGATCGACACGCTGCTGGCGCTGGCGCGGCTGTCGAGCCAGCCGCTGGTGCGCCAGCCGGTCAACCTGACGCAGCTGGCCGGCTACGTCGTCGACGAACTGCGCCGGCAGTACCCGACGCCGCCCGCGGACGTGACGATCGAGCCCGGCATGGTCGTGCAGGGCGACCCGACGCTGCTGCGCATGGCGCTCGAAAACCTGCTCGGCAACGCGTGGAAGTACAGCGCGCGCTGCGAGCGGCGCGCGATCGCGTTCGAGCGCACGCGCGCCGACGGGCGCGACGCGTTCGTCGTGCGCGACAACGGCGCCGGCTTCGACATGCGCTTCGCCGACCGGCTGTTCGGCGTGTTCCAGCGCCTGCACAGCGCATCCGACTTCCCCGGCACCGGCATCGGGCTGGCGTCGGTCAAGCGCATCGTCGCGCGCCACGGCGGCCAGATCTGGGCCGACAGCGAGGTCGGCAAGGGGGCGCGCTTCTACTTCACGCTCGGGGACTGACGCCGCCCGGCGGGCGCCGGCGGCGCCGCGCTACGCCGGCCGCGCCGAGCCGGCGAGCAGCTCGACCGCCTCGACGAGCCGCTCGGCCTGCGCGCGCAGCGGGCGCTGCTCGTGCGTCGCCTGCGCGATCAGGCGCGCGAGCGCCTCGCCGCGCGTGAGCGAATAGCGGTGCATCAGCACGCCCACCGCGATCCACACCGGGTCGGGCGGCGACTCGGCCGCCGGCGCCGCCGGTGCGGGCTCTTGCGCCGGCAGCCGTGCGAACGCGGCCTCGACGGTGGGCACGATCTGCCCGATGTCCAGCGGCTTGACGAGGTAGGCCACCGCGCCGAGCGCCTTGACCTGCGCGACGGTGGCGTCGTCGGAGAACGCCGACAGGAACATGAACGGCACCTTGCGCTCGCGCAGGTAGGCCGCGACGTCGAAGCCGCTCTTGCCCTCCATGCGGATGTCCAGCAGCGCGAGGTCGGGGCGGTGCTCGCGCGCGAGCAGGATTGCGTCGTCGCCGTTGTCGGCGTCGATGACCTCGTAGCCTGCCTTGGCCAGCCCGTGCGTGACCGTGGCGAGCACGAGCCGGTCGTCGTCGACGACCAGGATCTTGCCCTTGCCTTCCTTGGCGCCGTCGACGGCGCCCGGTGCCGCGGCCTGCATGTCGGTCATTGTGCTACATGCGCCCTGTCACAGCGGCTCGAGAAGTGTCACCACCGGTGGCGTCAGCGTCACGCGCGCGTGCACCTCGTCGCCCACCGCCTCGATCGCCAGCGCCGCGTGCCGCCGCGGCAGCAGCGCGCGCACCAGCCCGAGCCCCGAGACGCCGCCGCGCACCTGCGCGAAGTCGAAGCCCGGCGCCAGCCGGCCGCGGTTGGCGACGACGATGCGCACCGCGTCGTCGCTGCAGTCGAGCGTGCAGCGCACCGCGTCGGCGGCGCCGTGCTTGACGGCGTTGGTCAGCAGCTCGTTGACCGTCAGCGCGATCGGGATCGACTCGGCGTCGGGCAGCGCCCAGCGGTGCGGCGCGCCGCCGTGCACCTCGACCGCGATCGGGCGGCCGAACATGCGCTGCACCGACGCGGCGATCGCGTCGAGCACGCTCTTGACGCGCAGCGGCCCGCTGGCGCCGACCTGCAGCCCGTAGACCTGCGCGATCGCCTGCACCTGGCCCACCGCCTCCTTGATCACCGGCGCCACCTCGGGGCGGCGCTCGGCGATCTGCTGCATCAGCCCGGCCACGCCCTGCAGGTTGTTCTTGATGCGGTGGTGCACTTCCCGCACGAGCACGTCGCGCTGCGTGGCCTCGGCCGCGCGCTGCTCGGTGACGTCGCTGGCGGCCAGCAGCAGCTGCCCGCGGCCGGGGTCGGCGTCGGCCGGCCCGCGCAGCGGCACGTAGCGCGCGTCCCACACGCGCGCCGCGCCGCCGGCACCGGGGCGGCGGTACTCGCGGCGCGTGACGGCGTCGCTGGCCAGCGCCTCGCGCAGGTCGTCGCGCAGCTGCGCGCCGTCGTCGCCGCCGAACAGCTCGTCGATGCGCCGGCCCACCGCGGCGTCGATCGGCGTGCCGATGAACGCGGCGGCCATCTGGTTGAGCTGCAGCACGCGCAGCGACGCCGCGTCGACCAGGCCGATGGCCATCGGCGCCGTCTCGATGATGCGTTCGAGCGAGGCCTGCGCCTGCGCGACGCGCAGCTCGGCCTGTCGGCGCGCGTCGATGTCGAGCAGCGCGAAGGTCAGCTCGCCGCCGGTGGCCACGACGTTGCCGACGACCCAGAACTCGCGCCCGTCGCGCGCCTTGAGCCGGCACTCGAAGGTCTCGGCCTGGCCCTCGGCGAGCACCGCGACCCAGTCGTCGCGGCGCAGCGGGTGGTCGGGCTCGGGCGTCGCGACGGTGGCGATCGGCGCGCCGGCGAAGTCGGCCAGCTCGCCGCCGAACATGCGCCGCGCCGAGCGGTTCATCCACTCGATGCCGCCGTCACGCACCGTGACGATGCCCACCAGCACCGAGTCGAGGATCGCGCGCGTGCGCTCGGCCTGCAGCAGCAGCTGCTCGCGCGAGCGCTCCTGCTCGGTGACGTCGAGCGTGACGACCGACATCGTGCGCCGCCCGCTGGCCAGCCGCCCGGGCTCGACGCGCGTGAGCAGCCAGCGCCGCCCGAGCGCCGGGTGACGCACCGCGTAGCGCACCTGCACGCGCTCGCCGGCCTTCAGTGCGCGCTGCAGCCGCTCGTACTCGGGCAGCGACGCCGGGTCGACGAGCTCGCGCGAGATCGCCTGCAGGCCGTCGACCGAGGCGCCGCCGGCCGGCGCGTCGCCGGGGGTCACGCGCGGCGCGCGGCTGCGCAGCCAGCCGCGCGACTCGTCGAAGGTCGCCACGCCGATGCCGGCGGTGTCCATCAGCGCGCCGATCTCGAGCTGCGCGAGGTCGCGCTCGTCCTCGGCGCTGCGGTCCTCGACGACGGCCAGCAGCCGCCGCTGCCCCGGCACCGGCTCGATCGCGCGCAGCCGCGCGGCCACGCGACGGCGGCTGCCGTCGGGCTGCACCAGCGTCGCGTGGCGCTCGACGATCGCCGTGCCGAGGGGACGCGCGTCGTCGTCCCAGGCCAGCAGCTCGCGCAGCGGCGCGTCGGCGTCGGCCATCGTGACCGGCACGCGGCCGACGAGCGCTTCGAACGCGCGGTTGCTGCGCACGACCAGCCCCTCGGCGTCGAGCATCACCATGCCCACCGGACTGAGGTCGAACCACTGCACCAGCTCGTCGACGGCGTGGTCGCCCGCGCTCGGCGCCGCCCCGCCGGCGGCCAGCGGGCGCACCAGCAGCGCCCACGGCCCGCCGGGCAGGCGCGACAGCTCGAGCGTGACGACGCGCCCGTCGCCCAGCCGCGCGAGCTGCGTGACCGGCTGCGGCGGCGCCGTGCCGCGCAGCCGGTGCACCCAAGCGAGCGCGTCGGCGCCGAGCAGCGCGGCCAGGTCGTCGAGCGTGCGCGCCGACTCGGGCACGCCGAGCTGGCGCGCCGCGAGGTTGGCGTGGTGGACCTGCCCGCGGCTGTCGAACACGAGCACGGCGTCGGCGACGGCATCGAGCAGCGCCGCCATGTTCGCGGCGCTCAGGCGGGACGGGATCGGGGCGGCGGCAACGCTCATGGATGGCGGCGCACGGCCACGCGGCCGTGCCGGCCCAGTGTACGCAGCGGCGCGGCCGCCGGTGCGTCAGCCGAGCTCGCGCGCGAGGGCCAGCGCACGCAGCAGCGCGGCGTTGACCTCGCCGGTGGACATCATCAGCCGCTCGGCGAGCTCGCGCAGGTCGAACACCGACGCGTTCTCGACCGCCTGCACGAGCTCGAGGTACGGGCGGTACGGGCCGTCGTCGCCGGCCAGCGTCTGCGACACGCCGGACGGGATCGGGATCGACTTCAGCAGCTCGTCGAACGGCTGCTTCATCATCTTGTCGAGCAGCGAGAACACGCCGCAGATGAAGGCCTCGTCGCGCAGCTGCGTGTCGCCCTGCCCGCTGGCCTTGACGAGCTCCTCCATCAGCAGCCCGCGGCGCAGCGCGGCGAACATCACCGGCTTGGCGTCGGGCTCCTTGCTCGCCTGCGCGAGCAGCAGCGCCAGCCAGCGCTTGAGACGCTGGTAGCCGAGCATCATGATCGCGTGGCGGAACGATGCGATCTCGACGCGCAGGCCGAACGCCGGCGAGTTGATGTAGCGCAGCATCTTGAAGCCCAGCGTCGGGTCGAGCTTGATCACGGCGTCCAGCCGCTCGACGGGCTCCTCGTTGTCGACGCGGCGGATCAGCTCGACGATGGTCTGCAGGTCCGGCTTGACGCCCTTGCCGCCGGTGGCCGGCACGACGTCGTCGAGCGGCCAGCCGAGCACCGCGACCGCGCCGCGCTCGAACGCCTCGGCGACCTGCACGACGGTGCGCACGCCCGACTGCACGAAGCCGATCGAGCGCGTCGTGCCCGGCGGCGCGACCGCATCGCTGCGGCGTTCCTCCGACAGGTCGACGATCGAGTGCGTGAAGCAGTCGAGCACCTCGCGCGGCAGCGGCTGGCGCGGGCGGCCGGCGAGCATCAGCAGGTTGCCGCGCGCGTGCAGGTCGACGATGGCCTGCGTCTGCGCCGGGTCGCCGGCGATGAAGGCCGGCACCTCGACCATCACGTGCGACGCCGGCTGCGTGCGCAGCAGGTCGTGCAGCATCGCCTCGCTGGCGACGTTGAGCGCGAGCTTGACGCCGCCTTCGGGCCAGGCCTCGGCCAGCGTCGCGAGCAACTCGGTGGCCGGCACGACGGTATCGGGCCGCGCGGGGAACACGGTCAGCCGCGTCGCGATGACGTCGCGCTGGCGGTCGATCATCGGCGCGTAGCCGAGCACGACGTGGTTGAGGACGGGGTTGCTCATGGCGCTCAGCCGTTGAGGTACTGGAACAGCGACATGCGCTGCACGATCGAGTAGGCCTTCAGCGCGGCGTCGTAGCCGGTCTGGCGGTTCTGGAAGTCGGAGATCGCCTGCACCATGTCGAGGTCCTCGGCGTTGCTGCGCTCGGTCTGGCCGTGCAGCTTCTGCGCCGCGACGCGCCCCTCGACCATGTCGGTGCGGTTGAGCACCTCGCCCACCGCGGCGCGCAGCCCCTGCAGCGCGCCCATCGATGCGTCGAGGTCGCGCAGCGTGCGCGACACCGTCTGCGTGACCTGCGCGGGCATGCGCAGCGGCGTCGCGAGCTCGGCGATCGCGCGGTCGAGCACGTCGAACACGCCGAGCTCGGGCCGCGACGGGTGCAGCTCGAAAGTATCGCCGGCCGCGGGCGCGCCGCCGATCGTGAACGCCATGCCGTCGATCTCGATCGCCTTGCCCGGCGTGAACGGCTGCGCGCCGAGGTACGGCGCGAGCGGGTCGCCGCGCAGGACGTCGTAGGTCGTGCCGCCGGCGCCGAAGACGATGCGGTAAGGCTCGCCGGTCAGTGCCGACGGGTCGCTGACCTGCCCCGCGTCGATGTGGGCCGTCGTGCTGCTGACGTTGTCGGTGACGAAGCTGCCGTTGCCGCTCCACGCGTTCATCCACGCGTTGCGGCCGTCGACGGTCAGCGGCAGCGGCTCGGCGCTGGCGGTGTCGACGCCGCCGCCGGTGCCGCGGTAGACGACGCCGCCCGGCGCGTCGACGAACGGGGCCTGCCCGGCGCCCTGGCCGGCGAACAGGAAGCCGCCGGCGCCGTCGCTGCGGTTGGCCACCGCGAGCAGTTGCGCGCGCAGGTTCTTCAGCTTCTCGGCCAGGCCGGCGCGCTCGGCGTCGCTGTAGGTGGGGTTGCCGGCGGCGACCATCGCCTCGCGCGCCTGCTGCAGCAGCTCGCCGGCATCGCCGAGCGCCGATTCGGTCAGCGTCATCGCGTTGCGGCTGGCCTCGAGGGCGCGCTGGTCGGCGTCGCTGCGCGCGACGCTGGCCAGCGCGCGCTCGGCGCGCGCCGCTGCGGTGGGGTCGTCGCTCGCGCGCTGCACGCGCTTGCCGCTGGTCAGCTGCAGCTGCGCCTCGGTCAGGCCCTGCTGCCGACGCTGGAGCTCGTCGACGCCGGCGTTGAAGGTGTAGGCGGTGGTCACGCGCATCGGTCAGCCCCCGTGGTCAGCGCGCCGCCGTCGACAGCAGCGTCTCGAAGATCTGCTGTGCGACCTGCAGCACCTTGGCCGCGGCCTGGTAGCTCTGCTGGAACTGGATCAGCCGCGCCGCTTCCTCGTCGAGGTTGACGCCGGACTTCGACTCGCGCAGCCGGTCGGCGGCGACCTGCACCGACGCCGAGATCTCGGCCGCGGTGGCGGCGCTTTGCACGCGCACGCCGATGCCGGCCATCGCGCTGGCGTAGGCGTCGGTGATCGTCTCGCCGCCGCTGCCGTCGGCACGGCGGCCGACGAAGGTCTCGTCGCGCAGCGCGGCCAGCGCCATCGCATTGCCGTTGCTGCTGAGCGGGAACTCGGTCGGCGCGACGTCGACCATGTCGCCGGCCACCGGCACGCCGGTGAGCGCAAGGGTGAACTCGCCGATCGCCAGCAGCTGCCCGGGCGTCCAGGTGCCGGCACCGCTGGCCGCGCCGCGCGTCCACGTGTAGGCCACGCCGTCGGGCGCCGGCGGCGTGCCGGGCACGACGGCGCCGAACGTGATCTGCACCGGAACGCTGGAGGCCAGCGGTGCCGTCATCGTCAGCGCGCCGACGCCGGCGCTGCCGGCATTGGCCGGGTTGACCGTGGCCGTCAGCGGCGACGCGGCCGCGATGCCGCGCGGGTCGGCGAGCACGCGCTTCATCTCGCCGGCCACCCGAGAGACCGGCTGCAGCAGGAAGCGGTCGCCCGCCGCCGCCGCGCCGCTGCGCTGCAGCGTCAGGCCCAGCGCGTCGATCGCAACACCGGCGGCCAGCGCCGCGTCGGTGAAGGTGTAGGGCCCGCCGGCCGGCGTGCTGCCGTCGGTGCGCGTGAGCTGCCACGACGCGCCGTCGTAGCGCAGCTCGTACTCCTCGGCCGGCACCTGCGCCGGGCGGTGCGCGAAGACGTCGACCGCGGCGCTGCCGGCATTGGTCGCCGCCGCCAGCGCAGCCGTGGCGCGCAGGTCGGCGAACAGGGCCGCGCCGGCGTTGCCGTTGAGGTCCAGCCCGAGCGAGAGCTGCTCGTTGACGCGCGACGCGAAGGCCAGCGCCATCTGGCCGACCGACGCGCGCGCGGCGACGAGGTCCTCGTTCTGGAAGCGCAGCAGCCCGCCGATCGAGCCGGCGCTCAGCAGCGCGGCCGACAGCGGGCGCACGCCATTGCTCTCCTCGATGCCGATCGCGGCACGCGACGGGTCCATCACGTCGGGCGTGACGACGAGCTTTTGCGCCTGGTTGCCGAGCACGAGCCGCTGGCCTCCGGCGATGAACACGCCCAGCGTGCCGTCGTCGGCCGCAATCGTCGTCACGGCGACGAAGCCGCTGAGCTGCTGCACCAGCCGGTCGCGCTCGTCGAGCAGGTCGTTCGGCGCGTGGCCGAAGCCCTGCATCGACGCGATCTGCTGGTTCACGTCGGCGATGCGCTGCGCGATCTCGTTGACGCTGGCCACCGCGTTCTTCAGGTCCTGCGTGACGCCGGCCTGCAGCGCGTCGATCTGGCGGCCGGCGGTCGCAAAGCGCGCCGCCACCTCCTGCGCGCGCGCGAGCACGACTTCGCGCGTCGAGATGTCCTGCGGGCGGCTCGCGAGGTCGACCATCGCGTTGAGCAGCTGGCCGGCGGCGTAGCCCACGCCCTGCTCGCCGGTCGGGAACGCGTTCTCCAGGCGCACGAGCTGCTCGTGGCGCGCCTTGTCGCCGGCGGCCAGCGACGCCGCCACCGCCGCTTCGCGCGTGAGGAACTCGTCGTGCGCGCGCTGGACGGTCGCCACGTCGACGCCCTTGCCGAAGAAACCGGCGCCGGTGAACTGGCCCTTCGACGTCGCGAGCTCGACCTCCTGGCGCGAGTAGCCGGCGACGCTGGCGTTGGCGATGTTGTGGCTCGTCGTCTGCAGCTGCGCCATCGCCGCGGCCATCGCGCGCGTGCCCAGGCTCATCAGTGCCGAAGCCATCGCGTCGTCCTCAGGCGCTCAGCGTGCGCTGCACGCGCAGCGTCGTGTCGATGACGCTGGCCAGCTTGGTCGCGTAGGCCGGGTCGGTGGCGTAGCCGGCGCGCTGCAGCCCCTGCGCGAAGCCGTGCGCGGTCTGCGCCTGCGCGAGCACCTGCGCGTAGCGCTTGCTGCGCGTCATCAGCCGCGCGTAGTCGGCGAAGGCCTCGTCGACGCTCGCGTAGGCGCGGAACCTGGCCTTGACCTTGCGCGCGACACCGCCGAGGTACTCGGTCGTCGTCACCTCGGCCACCGGCCCGCTCCAGCCCGGCGTGGCCTTGATGCCGAACACGTTGTGCGACGGCGTGCCGTCGGCCATGCGGATGTCGCGCCGGCCCCAGCCGGTCTCGAGCGCGGCCTGCGCGAGCAGGAAGGTCGCCGGGATCCCGGTGGCCGCCTCGGCGGCCTTGGCCGCCTGTTCGTGGCGGGCGATGAACTCGTGGCGGCTGTCGCCGCTGGCGGCGCGCGCGGGACGCGGCGCGGCGGCGTCGGTCGCAGCCGCTGGCGTCACAGTCGTCCCAGGGGCTGCTGCGGGCACAGCCGGCGCCGCCGTGCGGGCGTCGGCGGGCAGCCCCATCTGGCGCGCGATCTGGCGCGCGATCACGTCGGCCAGCCCGCCGGGCAGGCCACTCATCTTTTGCGCGTACTGCGCGTCGAGCATCTCGGTGCCGAGCTCGCTGGCCGAGTTGTCGAGCAGGCCCGAGTTCATCGTCGCCTGGCGCATGCTCTTGAGCAGCTCCTGCATGAACAGCGACTCGAACTGTTTGGCGACCTCCTTGACCGCGGCCTGCGGGTCGCGGCTGGCGAGCGTGCGCAGGCCGTCGACCGAGCGCGCGTCGGTGGCCAGGCCGGGCAGCGGGGCGAGCGCCATCGTCAGATCACCTCGATCTCGGCCTTCAGCGCGCCGGCGGCCTTCATCGCCTGCAGGATCGCGAGCAGGTCCTGCGGCGTCGCGCCGAGCACGTTGAGCGCCTTGACGACGTCGGCGAGCTTGGCGCCCTCGGGCATCTGCACCAGCGCGCCGCCTTGCTGCGTGATCGCGACGTCGGCCTTCTCGGCGACCACGGTGTCGCCGCGGCCGAACGGCGCGGGCTGGCTGACCACCGGGGTCGAGCTGATCGTCACCGCGAGGCTGCCGTGCGCGACCGCGCAGGCGCCGAGCGTGACGGTCTCGTTCATCACCACCGAGCCGGTGCGCGCGTTGAGCACGACCTTGGCCGCGGGCTTCGCGAGCTCGAGCGGCAGGTTCTCGATGTCGGCGAGGAAGGCCACGCGCGCGCCCGGGTCGGCCGGCGCGCGCACGCGCACGACGCGCCCGTCGAGCGCGATCGCGGTGCCGTCGCCCTTGGCGCGGTTGATCGCGTCGGCCACCGCGCGCGCGGTGGCGAAGTCGGCGGCGTTGAGGTCGAGCTGCAGGTGGTCGCCCGCCAGCAGCGGCGTGGGCACACCGCGCTCGACGGTGGCGCCCTGCGGGATGCGCCCGGCGCTCAGGTGGTTGATCTGCACCTTGGAGCCGCCGGCCGAGGCGCCGGCGCCACCCACCAGCAGGCTGCCCTGCGCGATCGCGTAGACCTGGCCGTCGGCGCCCTTGAGCGGCGTGGCGATCAGCATGCCGCCGCGCAGGCTCTTCGCGTTGCCCACCGACGAGACCGTGACGTCGATCGCCTGGCCCGGCTGCGCGAACGGCGGCAGCATGGCGGTGACCATCACGGCGGCGACGTTCTTCGGCTGCAGCGAGACGCCGCTCGGCAGCGTGACGCCCATCTGCTGCAGCATCGCGCCGAGGCTTTGCGCGGTGAACGGCGACTGCGTCGTCTGGTCGCCGGTGCCGTCGAGCCCGACGACGAGGCCGTAGCCGACGAGCTGGTTCGGCCGCACGCCCTGCACGGCGGCGAGGTCCTTGATGCGCGAGGCGGCGTGCGCACCGGCGGGCCACCACAGCGCCGCGCTGGCGGCCAGCGCGGCGAGCACGACGGCCGCGCGCGCGGCGGCGTCGAGCGCGCGCTGCGGCAGGCGCTGGTGCGCGCGGGCGAGGACGGACGACATCACGGCCCCCATCGCGGTCAGATCGGCAGCACGTTGAGGAAGAAGCGCGCCAGCCAGCCGATGACCTGCGCGTCGGCCTGCTGGCCGTGGCTGCGCTGCTCGACGCGCACGTTGGCGATCTGCGTGCTCGGCACGCTGTTGCCCGGCTGGATCGCGCGCGGGTCGACCTGGCCCGAGAAGCGCAGCACGTCGACGTTGGCGTTGACGCCGATCTGCTTCTCGCCGGCGATCAGCAGGTGGCCGTTGGGCAGCACGCCGGTGACGACGGCGGTGATCGTGCCGCTGAACGCGTTGGTGCTCTCGGTGGCGCCCTTGCCGGCGAAGGTGTTGCTGCTGCTGCCCTCGGCGTTGAGCCGGCTGAGCTTGGACGCGGCGCCGAACCACGGCAGCGACGTGATGCCGGCCTCGACGCTGCCCGACTTGTCGACCGAGCTCGTCGAGCGCGCGCTGGCGCTGATGCGCTCGGTGATGACGACCTTCAGCGTGTCGCCCGGCAGGCGCGCGCGGTGGTCCTCGAACAGCGGGCGGTACGCCGCGGCCTGGTAGATCGCGCCGGCGACGGGTGGCGGCGGCGCCACGGGCGTGGCCACCGGCGTGGCCAGCGCCGCGGGCACCGGCGCGACGTCGACCAGCGGCGGCTGCATCATCGCGCAGCCGCCGAGCACGGCGGCCGCGGCAGCGCACGCGAAGGCGGCGAACAGCGTCTTCATGCCACGGCCTGCGGCTCAGATCTGCGACAGACGCTGCAGCATCTGGTCGGAGGTCTGGATCGCCTTCGAGTTGAGCTCGTAGGCGCGCTGCGTCTGGATCATCGCGACCAGTTCCTCGACGACGTTGACGTTGCTCGTCTCGACGAAGCCCTGCTGCAGCGCGCCCAGCCCGTCGGTGCCGGGCGCGCCGGCGTTCGGCGCGCCCGACGCGGCGGTCTCGCCGAACAGGTTGCCGCCCAGCGGGTCGAGCCCGGCCGGGTTGACGAAGCTGGCCAGCTGCAGCTGGCCGAGCACCTGCGGCGCGGGCTGGTTGGGGACGGTGGCGCTGACGGTGCCGTCGGCAGCGATCGTCAGCGACAGCGCGTTGGCCGGCACCGTGATGCCGGGCTGCACGAGGTCGCCGGCGTGCGTGACGAGCTGGCCGTCGGCGTTGACCTGGAACGCGCCGTCGCGCGTGTACGCCGTGCTGCCGTCGGCGCGCTGGATCTGGAAGAAGCCGTTGCCCTTGATCGCGACGTCGAGGTTGTTGCCGGTCTGCTGCAGGTTGCCCTGCGTGAACGTGCGCGACGTCGCCACCGGGCGCACGCCGAGGCCGACCTGCAGCCCGGTGGGCAGCATGCCCTGCTCGCCGGTGGCGGCGCCGGCCTGGCGCAGGTTCTGGTAGATCAGGTCCTCGAACACCACGTGGCCCTTCTTGAAGCCGTTGGTGGCCACGTTGGCGAGGTTGTGCGAGATCGTGTCCAGCTGCGTCTGCTGGGCCTCCATGCCGGTCTTCGAAATCCACAACGAACGGATCATGCGCACGCTCCCGAGGGTGTGGCGGCGATGATCCGGCCAAGCGCGCGCCGGCTGCGGGCGGAATTGAGGCGAAAAAGCGGGGTGCTTCGGGGGTTGACGCTGGCGTCGCGCTCACCGGTGGTCGGCGTCGACGTGCCGCTGCCGATCAGCCGGCCGTCGCGCCGCACTTCGCGCACCCGGTGCAGCGGCACCTCGTGCACCGTGCCGTCGGGCTCGATCGCCGTGAACGAGAAGGCGTTGCCCGGCTCGAGGCGGATGCGCTCCCACGGCAGGGTGACCAATTCGTCACGCGTGCGGTCGTGGTAGCCGACCGTGAACTCGGCGCGGGCGAAGGCCTCGTCCCACTGGATGCGGTGCAGCAGCGACTGGATCGGCTCCATCGGGGCAGGTGGCGTCTTCGCGCCGGGCGGGGGTCAGTCGCGCAGGTGCGCGCGCGCCTCGTGCGCCGTCTCGTAGATGTGCGGCGCGACGCCGCGCGCGGCCAGCGCCGGACCGAGCTTGGCGCGCAGGAAGCCCGACGTGCTGTAGCGCGTGACGTTGCGGTAGTGGCGCGCCACCAGCTCGCGCACCATCTCGGCCCAGTCGTCCTCGACCGCCGGGTCGAGGACGAAGTGGTCGTAGTTGACGACCGCCCACACCCGCTCGCCGAGCGGCGCGACGTGGCGCTCGACCTCGGCGCGCACCGCCTCGACGTCGTCGCGCGTGCGGATCGCGAGGTGCTCGAAGTTGATGAACAGGGTCTTGGTGGCCGCGTCGTAGGCGAAGCGGTCGGCCAGCGGGCGCAGCAGCAGCCGCGCGCGCAGACCCATCGGCGCGTCGGCGAAGATCGCCGCATCCATCACCGCCGGCTCGCGCTCGATCACGGGCCGGAACTGCATCAGCGCGAGCACGTCGCGCTCGACGTCGAGGCCGGGAGCCACTTCGAGCAGCTCGAGGCCCGCGGCGTGCAGCCCGAACACGGCGCGCTCGGTCACGTACAGCACCGGCTGGCCGCGCCGGAAGGCTTCGCGGCCGCTGAAGGTGCGGTGCTCGACCTGCGGCACGAACTTCGGGTGCGTGTGGCTGCCCTGCCCGGCGAGGAAGCTGCCGACGAACACCAGCCGCTTGGCGTTCTGGCTGATGTTGATGAAGCCGCCGGCACCGGCCAGCCGGGGCCCGAACTTGCTGACGTTGACGTTGCCCTCGGCGTCGGCCTGCGCGAGGCCGAGGAACGCGATGTCGAGCCCGCCGCCGTCGTAGAAGTCGAACTGGTACGGCTGGTCGACGATGGCCTGCGTGTTGACCGCGGCGCCGAAGTTCAGCCCGCCGGCGGGCACGCCGCCGATCACACCCGGCTCGGCGGTCAGCGTGATGAGGTCGATCACCTTCTCCTCGGCGGCGACCGCCGCCACGCCCTCGGGCATGCCGATGCCCAGGTTGACGACCTGGTTCGGGCGCAGCTCCATCGCCGCGCGCCGCGCGACCGTCTTGCGCAGGCCGGGCTCCATCGGGGCGACCTGCGTGGCCGGCACACGGATCTCGCCGGCGAAGGCCGCGCTGTACGGCGTCGCGAAGGTTTGCCAGTGGTGCGCGGGGTCGTCGGCGACGACGACGCAGTCGACCAGCACGCCCGGCACCTTGACCTGCCGCGGGCTCAGCGTGTGCGCGTCGGCCAGCCGCTCGACCTGCACGATGACGATGCCGCCGCTGTTGCGCACCGCCATCGCGATGGCCAGCGCTTCGAGCGTCAGCGCCTCGCGCTCCATCGTGACGTTGCCGTCGGTGTCGGCGGTGGTGCCGCGGATCAGCGCAACGTCGATCGGAAACGCCGGGTAGTACAGACACTCCTGGCCGTCGATCTCGAGCAGCCGCACGCGCGTGTCGGGCGTGCGCTCGTTCATGCGGGCGCCACCGTGGCGCGGGTCGACGAAGGTGCCCAGCCCGACCTTGGTCAGGTGGCCCGGGCGGCCGGCGGCGATGTCGCAAAACAGGTGGCTGATGACGCCCTGCGGCAGGTTCCAGGCCTCGATCTTGTTGGCCACCGCGAGACGGCCCAGCGCCGGCACGAGCCCCCAGTGGCCACCGATCACGCGCGCGACCATGCCGTCGTGGCCGAAGTGGTTCAGGCCGCGCGTCTTGCCGTCGCCCTGCCCCGCGGCGTAGACCAGCGTCAGGTCGCGCGGCGCGCCGGTGGCGAGGAAGCGCTTTTCCAGCGCGACGGCCAGCCCCTCGGCGAAGCCGATGCCGACGAAGCCGCCGGTGGCGACGGTGTCGCCGTCGCGCACGAGCTGCACGGCGTCGTGCGCACTGACGACCTTGCCGGTGGCGGCACCGCGCAGGCCGGCGAGGCGTTCGGCGGCGTGGGCGGGGGCGGGGTGCATGCGGGTCTCCCGGCGCCAGCAAGGATCGACGCCCGCAGCCATGCTGCCGCGGGCCGCGGCCGCGCGCCATGCGGGCTGGCCCGCAGCGCGTGCCGCACCGGCGGCTCAGGCCGGCGCGGCTAGAGCGACTGCGCGGCGAAGGTGTCGCACTGCGCGAGGCGCCCGCTCGCGTAGCCGCGCTGGAACCAGCGCTGGCGCTGCGCGCTCGTGCCGTGGGTGAAGCTGTCGGGCACCACACGGCCCTGGCTGCGGCGCTGCAGCGTGTCGTCGCCGATCTGCGCGGCGGCGTTCATCGCCTCCTCGACGTCGCCCTGCTCGAGCCAGTTCTTGCCGCGCTGCGAGTGGTGCGCCCACACGCCGGCGAAGCAGTCGGCCTGCAGCTCGACGCGCACCGAGATCGCGTTCATCTGCGCTTCGCCGACGCGCCCGCGCATCGCGTCGACCTTGGCGGTGACGCCGAGCAGGTTCTGCACGTGGTGGCCGACTTCGTGTGCGATCACGTAGGCCTGCGCGAAGTCGCCCGGCGCGCCGAGCCGGCGGTGCAGCGTGTCGAAGAAGCCGAGGTCGAGGTAGACCTTCTCGTCGGCCGGGCAGTAGAACGGGCCCATCGCGGCCTGCCCGACGCCGCAGGCACTGCGCGTGGCGTCGCGGTACAGCACGAGCCGGGGCTCGCGGTAGGCGGCGCCGCCGGCGCGCAGCAGCGCGCCCCAGACGTCCTCGGTGTCGGCGAGCACCGTCGCGACGAAGGCGGCCTGGGCGTCGCCCGGCGGTGGCGCGGTGGCGGGCGCTTCGGCCGCAGGCGGCGCGAGCTCGCCGCCGCCGAGCAGCCCGAGCAACGTCAGCGGGTTGATGCCGAACAGCCAGCCCGCGACCAGCGCGACGACGATCGTGCCCAGCCCGATGCCGCGCCCGCCGCCCAGGCGGGGCGCACCGCCGCCGGCGCGGCGGTCCTCGACGTTGTCGCTTTGCCGCTGGCCTTCCCACTTCATCGCGCCCTCCCCCGTCAGGCCGTGGGCCGGCCGCCGCGCCGGCCGGCGTCAGGTCTTGGGCAGCGTGACGCCGCGCTGCCCCTGGTACTTGCCGCCGCGGTCCTTGTAGCTCGTCTCGCAGACCTCGTCGCTCTCGAAGAACAGCACCTGCGCGCAGCCCTCGCCGGCGTAGATCTTGGCCGGCAGCGGCGTCGTGTTGCTGAACTCGAGCGTCACGTAGCCCTCCCACTCGGGCTCGAACGGCGTGACGTTGACGATGATGCCGCAGCGCGCATAGGTGCTCTTGCCCAGGCAGATCGTCAGCACGTTGCGCGGGATGCGGAAGTACTCGACGGTGCGCGCCAGCGCGAAGCTGTTGGGCGGGATGATGCACACGTCGGCCTCGATGTCGACGAAGCTCTTCTCGTCGAAGTTCTTCGGGTCGACGACGGTGCTGTGGACGTTGGTGAAGACCTTGAACTCGCGCGCGCAGCGGATGTCGTACCCGTAGCTCGACGTGCCGTAGCTGACGATACGGTGGCCGTCGGCGGCGTGGCGCACCTGCCCGGGCTCGAACGGCTCGATCATCCCGTGCTGCTGCGCCATGCGGCGGATCCAGCGGTCGCTCTTGATGCTCATGGACACATCCCGTGAAGGCTTTCCGATTCTATGGACCCCCACGCGGGCGCCGGTGGGTGCACACTACGCGCGTCGCGGCCGATAACCCAGGTGTCCCTCCACTGGAGTGTTGCCGATGTCCTCGCTGTTCCGCCCTGGCACCGAGCTGATGGTGCAGTACGCCGGTTACCACCGGGATCGTCGCAACATCGCGACGCACTTCGTCGGCATCCCGCTGATCGTGTTCGCGGTCGGCGTGCTGCTGGCGCGACCGTCGGTGTCGGTCGCCGGGCTGGCGCTGACGCCGGCCTGGGTGCTGTGGGCCCTGGCTGCCGTGTGGTACGTCTCGCGCGGGCCGGGGCTGCTGGGCGTCGCCGTCGCGGCGGTGACGGCCGTGCTCGTCGCACTGGCGCAGCCGCTTGGCGCGGGCACGACGACGGCGTGGCTGGCCTGGGGCGCCGGGTGCTTCGTCGCCGGGTGGCTCGTCCAGTTCGTCGGCCACCTGTACGAAGGGCGCCGGCCGGCCTTCTTCGACGACCTGGTCGGCCTGCTGGTGGGGCCGATGTTCGTCGTCGCCGAGGCGCTGTTCGCGTCCGGTCGGCTGCGCCAGCTCGCCGCCGAGATCGAACGCCAGGTCGGCCCGACGATGCTGCGCGACCTGCACCACCAGCCGGCGGCTCGCTGAAGCGCCGCAGCGGCACTCCACCCTTCCCCGGATCACAGCCGGCGCACTGTTCCATCCGGGTTATCCCCGAAGCTGGCACGCGACGTGCAAGGCGTCCTCGCGGGCTGATCGCTGCGGACCGACGCGTTCTGACAGCGTCAGCACCGCAGGGGAGGGTTCGAGGCGTCTTGTTGCCCTGTGCCTGGGATGGATCTGGGCCGCGTGCGCGCACGCCGACGATATCGTCGCCGTGCTCGAGCGCTCGCACCAGATGCGGTTGCACCAGTTCGAAGCGGCGAGCGCCGACAGCGCGCGCACGGCACGCATACGCGCCACGTTCGAGCGGCTGATCGCCTCGACCGGGTCGCCGCCGGATGTCGAACTGCGCGCCGTCACCGGTCCGCTCAACGCCGAGGTGCTGCTCGGCCGCGTCCTCGTCGTCTCGGAGGCGGCCGGCGACCTGCCCGAAGGCGAGCGGCTGTTGCTGCTCGCGCACGAGTTCGGCCACGTCGCGCTCGGCCACTGGCAGGCGCTCGCGGCGCTGTACCGCACCCACATCCCGGGCGAGGTCCGGCCCGAGACGACCGATCCGGTGGCCGGTGTGCTCGGCCTTCAGGCCCACCGGATGGCGCACCGCCACGAGTTCGAGGCCGATGCCTGGGGCTACAGGCTGCTGCGCCAGCTCGGCTTCGGCATCGAACACGCGATGGCGCTGCTGATGCGCCGCGGCGCGACCGTCGACACCGCGACCCATCCGGCGACGCGCCGTCGTCTGGCGCAGGTGCGCGTGATCGACTCGCAGATCGATCACCCCGACCTGGCGTCGGGACACGCGGCGTCGCTCGTGGCCGAACGCGACCGCTGACGCGCGCCGGCGGGCGCCGCCCGGTCAACCCGCGACGACGCGCACCGGCGAGCGCTGCGGCTCGGGCTCGGAGTCGAAGCGCTCGAAGCCGGTGTAGCAGAGGAAGTGGCGATTCGCGGCGCGGCCGAACAGCGTCATGCCGAGCCGGCTCGCGAACGCGTGGCCCATCTGTGTGACGCCGTTGCGCGAGACGACGATCGGCACGCCCATCTGTGCCGCCTTCATCACCATCTCGCTCGTCAGCCGGCCGGTCGTGTAGAAGGTCTTGTCGGCGCCGTCGACGCCGTGCATCCACATCCAGCCGGCGATGGTGTCGAGCGCGTTGTGGCGGCCGACGTCCTCGACGAAGACGAGCAGCTCGGTGCCGCGGAACAGCGCGCAGCCGTGCACCGAGCCGGCCTTGCGGTGGATACTGTCCTGCTGGCGCATCACCTCGAGCATGCCGTGCAGCGTCGACTGCCGGATGCGCGCCTTCTCGGGCGGCGGCAGGCGGATCGCGTCGACCTGCGCCTGCAGGTCGCCAAACACGGTGCCCTGCCCGCAGCCGGTGGTGACGACGCGCCTGGCCGTCTTCGCCTCGAACGCCTCGATGCCGCCGACGGTGCGCACCGCGGCGGCGTGCACGTCCCAGTCGACGGTGATCGACTCGACCTGCGACAGGTCGTCGACCAGGCGCTGGTTGCGCAGGTAGCCCAGCACGAGCAGCTCGGGCGCGGCGCCCAGCGTCATCAGCGTGACGAGCTCGCGCTTGTCGACGAACACCGTCAGCGGCCGTTCGTCGGGGATGTGGATGCTGCGCCGCTGGCCGTACTCGTCGAGCACCTCGACCTCACGCGTGAGCGGCTGGCCGGCCTGCGTCATCCGGGGGCCGGATGGCACGGTAGACGGCACGGCGGCGCGCGGCTCGGCGAGCGACATCGGCACCTCAGCTCTGTGGCGGGGGCACGAATGGGCCGGGGTCAGCGCAGGCTGGCGTCGGCGTGGCCGCAGGCGGCTGCTTGCCGGCCTTTTGCATGTCGGCGCGGTACTTGGCCGCGACACGCTCCATCGACAGGCACAGTTTGTAGTTGTCGACCTTGCCGGCCCACGCCGCGCGCGCGGCGGCTTCGGCCGCCTTGGCCTTGGCTTCCTCCGACGGCGGCGGCAGCTTGGCGAGCGCCGGTGCGGCAGCCAGCATGATCGCGACCGCACTCCAGCAGTGCTTGTGGGTCATCACGTGGACTCCTCCTCGTTAGCCTTGCGCCCCGGCCGACACCACGGGCGCCGGAGCCGCCTCGGCCGAGCGCTTGGCCGGGATCTTGCCGGCCTTGATGTCGTCGTACCAGAGTTCATGGTGCTCCTTGGCCCACCCTTCGTCGACGTAGCCGGTGCGCATCGCACCGTAGGCGCCTTTCATGCCGATCGTACCGATGTAGATGTGGCCCATGAACGCGACCATCATCAGCGTCGCCGCGACGGCGTGGACCATATGCGCAACCTGCATCTGACCACGCGTGTATTCCAGCAGCGTCGGGAACACCTTGTCGAGCACCAGCCCCGACACGGCGACGATGAGGCCGAGCGCAAACACGCCGCCCCAAAACAGCAACTTCTCGGCTGCGTTGAAGCGGTGCGACGGCACCTCCTTCGCACTCAGCAGGCCCCCACCCTTCAACAGCCAGGTCAGGTCGCCCTTGCGCGGCAGGTTGTCGCGGACGAACGTGACGATGATGATCACGAGCGACACCGCGAACAGCGGCCCGGCGAAGTTGTGCGCATTTTTCAGCGCATAGGTCAGCCAGCCGAACAACGTACCACCAAGGACCGGCAGCAGAAAGTACTTGCCCCAAGCCATCACGATGCCCGAAACCGCGAGCACGACGAAAGCGATCGCGTTGGTCCAGTGTGCCGCGCGCTCGAACGGCGTGAAGCGCTCGATCAGCCTGCCCGTGTCGCGCTCGTGGCCACCGAGCGGCCCCTTGCGCCAGTAGAACAGCGCGATCGCCAGTGCCACGATGACCAGCAGCGCACCGCCATACGGCAGGATGACGTTGTTGCGCACCTGCCGCCACGCCTCGCCGGCGGTCGTGTAACGCGATCCGGGGTACTGCACGAACGGCTGGATCAGCACACCCTTCTCGGCGCCGGGCAGCGACGTGTAGCCGGCTTGCTGGCCCGACTCGCGCACCGCGCGCCAGAACGGCGCGTTGTTGCCCGGCTGGCTCTTCGCGCGCTCGGCGTTGCTCTCGTCGGGCCGGGGGTCGGCCGGGGCGACGAATCCGGCGGGCGGGGCGCCGGCTGCCGGTGTCTGCTGCGCGCCGGCGAGCGCGGACAGGCCCAGGCCGACGGCGAGGATCAGCGTTCGGATCGAGGCTTGCATGCCGTCTCCTTCGCGGGCGTCAACCGCCCGTCGTGCGCGAGTACTCGTTCTGGCCCTGGGCGCGCGTGCGCATCTGCTGTTCCCAGCTCGACGCGTCACCCGGTTTCCAG
Source organism: Calidifontimicrobium sp. SYSU G02091 (assembly GCF_022631395.1). Lineage (NCBI taxonomy): Bacteria > Pseudomonadati > Pseudomonadota > Betaproteobacteria > Burkholderiales > Sphaerotilaceae > Azohydromonas > Calidifontimicrobium sp. SYSU G02091. The sequence goes on along the minus strand of NZ_JALBGB010000005.1, from coordinate 45,671 downwards.
CCGTCGGCCACGAACGGGTTGGCAGCGCCCTGATAGGCCGGGCTGTCGGTCTTGCGCACCGTCTGGTCGGAGGTGGCGGTCTCGCCGCAGGCGGTGAGGGCGACGGCGAACGCAACCAGCGCCGCCGCGCGGAAGATCGTCGTGGTCATGACTTGGTCGTCTCCGCCTTCTGCGGCGCCGGCGCGCCACCACTGGGCCGGCCGTAGGCCGTGCCCCAGCCCCACACCTCGCTGCCCTTGCCGCGCGTGAGCACGCGGGTGCGGAAGATGTCGGCGACGATGTCGCCGTCGCCGCCGAGCAGCGCCTTTGTCGAGCACATCTCGGCGCACGCCGGCAGCTTGCCCTCGGCGAGGCGGTTGCGGCCGTACTTCTGGAACTCGGCCTGCGAGCCGCTGGCCTCGGGGCCGCCGGCGCAGAACGTGCACTTGTCCATCTTGCCGCGCAGCCCGAACTGGCCGTTGGTCGGGAACTGCGGCGCGCCGAACGGGCACGCATAGCTGCAGTAGCCGCAGCCGATGCACACGTCCTTGTCGTGCAGCACGACGCCTTCGTCGGTGCGGTAGAAGCAGTCGACCGGGCACACCGCCATGCACGGCGCGTCGGCGCAGTGCATGCACGCCACCGAGATGCTCTTCTCGCCGGGCACGCCGTCGTTGAGCGTGACGACGCGCCGGCGGTTGACACCCCAGGGGATCTCGTGCTCGGCCTTGCAGGCGGTGACGCAGCCGTTGCACTCGATGCAACGCTCCGCGTCGCAGATGAACTTCATTCGGGCCATGTCGCGATCTCCTTAGGCACGCTCGATCTGGCAGAGCGTGGTCTTGGTTTCCTGCATCATCGTGACGCTGTCGTAGCCGTAGGTCGTCGCGGTGTTGACGGCCTCGCCGCGCACCAGCGGCATCGCCCCCTGCGGGTAATACGGCGCGAGGTCGACGCCCCCCCAGCGGCCCGAGAAGTGGAACGGCAGGAACACCGTCTCGGCGTCGACGCGCTCGGTGACCAGCGCCTTGACCTTGATGCCCTTGAAGCCGGGCACCTGCGCCATCGGCGGCGTGCGAACCCAGACGTACTCGCCGTTGCGGATGCCCCGGTCGTTGGCCGCCCGCGGGTTGATCTCGACGAACATCTCCTGCTGCAGTTCGGCGAGGTACGGGTTGCTGCGCGTCTCCTCGCCGCCGCCCTCGTACTCGACGAGGCGCCCGCTCGTCATGATCAGCGGGTACTCCTTGCCGATGTCCTTGTTCGCCTCCTGCACCGACTTGAACAGCGTCGGCAGGCGCCAGAACGCCTTGCGGTCGTCGTGCGTCGGGTACTTCGCGACGAGGTCGGGCCGGTTGCTGTACAGCGGCTCGCGGTGCTGCGGGATCGGGTCGGGGAAGTTCCACACGACGGCGCGCGCCTTCGCGTTGCCGAACGGGTGGCAGCCGTGGTTGACCATCGCGACGCGGATGATCCCGCCCGACAGGTCGGTCTTCCAGTTCTTGCCCTCGGCGGCTTTCTTCTCCTCGTCGGTCAGCTCGTCCCACCAGCCGAGCTTCTTCAGCAGCAGGTGGTCGAACTCGGGGTAGCCGGTCGTCAGGTCGGCGCCCTTGCTGTGCGAGCCGTCCTCGGCGAGCAGCGACTGGCCGTCGCGCTCGACGCCGAAGTTGGCGCGGAAGTTGCCACCGCCTTCCATCACGTGCTTCGACGTGTCGTACAGGTTCGGGCTGCCCGGGTGCTTCATCGCGGGCGTGCCGTAACACGGCCACGGCAGCCCGAAATAGTCGCCGTCGAGCTTGTAGCCGGTCTCCTTGTCGACGCCGCCGCGCGCGCGCAGCGTCTTGACGTCGAACACGTGCATGTTGCGCATGTGCGCCTTCAGCCGCTCGGGGCTGTGGCCCGTGTAGCCGATGGTCCACACGCCGCGGTTGATCTCGCGCAGGATCGACTCGGTCTCGGGCTCCTCAAGGCCACCCTTGCCCTTGACCATCTTGTAGTTCTTCACCAGCTCCTTGCCGAAACCGAGCTTCTCGGCGAGCTGGTACATGATCATGTGGTCGGTGCGGCTCTCCCACAGCGGTTCGATGACCTTCTCGCGCCACTGGATCGAGCGGTTCGACGCGGTGATCGAGCCGCTGGTCTCGAACTGCGTCGCCGCCGGCAGCAGGTACACCGCGCGGTTCGGGTTCTGGTCCTCGGGACGGCCGGGCATCGCGGCCATCGCCGCGGTCGCGCTCGGGAACGGGTCGACGACGACGAGCAGGTCGAGCTTGTCCATCGCGCGCTTCATCTCGAGGCCGCGCGTCTGCGAGTTCGGCGCGTGACCCCAGAAGAACAGCCCGCGCAGGTTGCTGTCCTGGTCGATCAGCTCGTTCTTCTCGAGCACGCCGTCGATCCAGCGCGACACCGTCATGCCGGGCTTGGTCATCATGCCCGGCGCGTAGCGCGACTTGATCCAGTCGAAGTCGAGGCCCCACACGGCGGCGTAGTGCTTGAACGAGCCCTCGGCGAGGCCGTAGTAGCCCGGCAGCGAGTCGGGGTTCGGGCCGACGTCGGTCGCGCCCTGCACGTTGTCGTGGCCGCGGAAGATGTTGGCGCCGCCGCCCGACACGCCGATGTTGCCCAATGCCAGCTGCAGGATGCACGACGCGCGCACCATCGCGTTGCCGATCGTGTGCTGCGTCTGCCCCATGCACCAGACGATGGTGCCGGGACGGTTCTCGGCCATGATCTTGGCGACCTTGTAGCAGGTGGCCTCGTCGACGCCCGAGACCTCCTGCACCTTGTCCGGGGTCCACTTCGCGAGCACTTCCTCGCGCACCTTGTCCATGCCCCAGACGCGGTCGTGGAGGTATTTCTTGTCCTCCCAGCCGTTCTTGAAGACGTGGTACAGCACGCCGAACAGGAACGGGATGTCGGTGCCCGAGCGGATGCGCACGTACTCGTCGGCCTTCGCCGCGGTGCGCGTGAACCGCGGGTCGACGACGATCATCTTGCAGCCGTTCTCCTTGGCGTGCAGCATGTGCAGCATCGACACCGGGTGCGCCTCGGCGGCGTTGCTGCCGATGTACAGCGCCGCCTTGGCGTTCTGCATGTCGTTGTAGGAGTTCGTCATCGCGCCGTAGCCCCACGTGTTCGCGACGCCCGCGACGGTGGTGCTGTGGCAGATGCGCGCCTGGTGGTCGGTGTTGTTGGTGCCCCAGAGCGTGACCCACTTGCGCAGCAGGTAGGCCTGTTCGTTGTTGTACTTCGACGAACCGATCACGAAGATCGAGTCGGGCCCGCTCTGTTCGCGCAGCGCGAGCATCTTCTTCGCGATCTCGTCGAGCGCCTGGTCCCAGCTGATGCGCTCGTACTTGCCGTTGACGAGCTTCATCGGGTACTTCAGACGGTACTCGCCGTGGCCGTGCTCGCGCACCGAGGCGCCCTTGGCACAGTGCGCGCCGAGGTTGATCGGGCTGTCGAACACCGGCTCCTGACGCACCCACACGCCGTTCTGCACGACGGCGTCGATCGCGCAACCCACCGAGCAGTGCCCGCACACGGTGCGCTTGACCTCGACCTTCGCGCCGGCGTCACCGCCCTTGGTCTCGCTGGCGGCCTGCGCCTTCTTGACGAGGGTCAGCTGCGTGGCGGCCAGGCCGGCGCCGACGCCGAGGCCCGAGCGGCGCAGGAAGGCACGGCGGTCCATCGTCGGGATCGCGCGCGACACGCCACGCGCGAGGCTGGACACCAGCCCCGACGGCGCGGCGCCGGTGCTGGACGGGGTTCTGCGGGTGAGCAACATCACGTCTCCTTGCTCGTGCGGTTCGGGGGCAGCGGCACCGGCGCGGGCGTCAGACGCGCGCGGTCTGGTAGTAGCGCAGCACGTGCTGCGTGACCTGGTAGCCGTCCTTCTTCTCGGGCGCCGGCTGCGCGTCGGCGACCGCATCGGGCTTGACGGCGGGCACCACGGCGGCCACCGCCGCCACCGCGCCGACGGCACCGGCGCCGGCGAACACGCGGCGGCGCGAGATCTTCTCGGGGCTTTCCTTCATCGGGATCTCCTCGCGATGGGCTCAAACATGTTGCAACGCAACACCGGCGGGCCATGGCCCTGCCAACGATCGGGATTAGCCGCCAGCGACGCCGGCGTGCCAATCGGTGGCAGCCCGGGCTTGCCACGACAACTTGTCGCGCCACACCGACAGGCTGTCGTCGCCGGCGCCACGGCGGCGGCCTTCCTACAATCGCGCGCCTGCAGCCGCCATGGCCCCGTCGCCCGCCCCCGCCGCCCCGCCCGCCGCCACCGACCGCTGGCCGATGGCCGCCGTGCTCGTCGTCGACGACGAGCCAGGCATGCGCAACTTCCTGCGCAAGGCGCTCGCGCCACGGGTCGGCGAGCTGCACGAGGCCGGCAGCGCCGAGGAGGCCGCCGCACTGGTGCGCCGCCACCGTTTCGACCTCGTGATCCTCGACATCGCGCTGCCCGGCAAGAGCGGCATCGAGTGGCTGCGCGAGCTGCGCGACGAAGGCAACGACTGCGAGGTCGTGCTGATCACCGCCTTCGCCGACCTCGACACCGCGATCGAGGCACTGCGCGCCGGCGCGAGCGACTTCATCCTCAAGCCGTTCCGCCTCACGCAGATCCTCAATGCGCTCAAGCACGGCCTCGAGCGCGGGCTGCTCAAGCGCGAGAACTGGGTGCTGCGGCGCACGCTGTCGCAGCGCACGCCGCCGGCCGACGGGCTGGTCGGCGACTCGATCGCGATCAAGGGGCTGCGCGCGGCGATCCAGCGCGTGGCCGGATTCGGCAGCACGGTGCTGCTGACCGGCGAATCGGGCACCGGCAAGGAGCTCGTCGCACTCGCGCTGCACCATGGCAGCCCGCGCGCGCACGCGCCGTTCGTGCCGGTCAACTGCGCGACGATCTCGCCCGAGACGATCGAGACCGAGCTGTTCGGCCACGCCGGCGCCGGCGCGCGCCGCCGCGACGGCCTGTTCGTCTACGCGCAGGGCGGCACGCTGTTTCTCGACGAGATCGCCGAGCTGCCGCCGCCGCTGCAGGCCACGCTGCTGCGCGTGCTCGAAGACCGGCGCATCCGCCCCGTCGGCGGCGAGCAGGAGATCCCGGTCGACGTGCGCATCGTCGCGGCGACCAACCGCAAGCTGACCGACGAGTGCGACGCCGGGCGCTTCCGGCGCGACCTGTACTACCGGCTGCAGGTGGTCGAGATCAACCTGCCGCCGCTGCGCGCGCACAAGGAAGACATCCCGGCGCTGGTGACGCACTTCGTCGCCACGCTGGCGCCACAGCTGGGCGTGCCGCCGATCGAGGTGCCGCCCGACGAACTCGACTTCCTGCGCCAGTACGACTGGCCGGGCAACGTGCGCGAGCTGCGCAACCTGATCGAGCGCTCGCTGATCCTCGGCGCGCTCAACGTCTCGGCGCTGTACCCGCGCATGGCGCCGGCACGGCCGGCGGCGCGCGGCCCCGCGGCGGGCACACCCACCGACTTGCACACGCTCGAGAAGCAGCACATCCTGTCGGTGCTCGAATCGGTGGCCGGCGACAAGACCCGCGCCGCGAAGCTGCTGGGCATCTCGCGGCGCACGCTCGAGCGCCGCTGCGCCGAGTGGGCGGTGTGACGGCCCGCTGAGACGGGCGACCGATGCGCATCGCACGCCTGGCGCCGCAGTCGATCCGCGGCAAGCTGCTCGCGATGGTGCTGCTCCCGCTGTTCGTCGTGCTGCCGCTGCTCGGCGTGGCACTGCTGTGGTGGGCCAGCGTCGCGCTCGACCGCCTGCTGATCACTAAGGTGCGCTCGGACCTCGCGGTCGCGCACGGCTACTTCGAGCGCGTGCTCGGCGAGGTGGCCGCGAGCACCGCGTCGGCAGCCGACTCGCACGCGCTGCAGCGCGCGATCGCGTCGTACGACGAGCACGCGCTCGTCACGCTGCTGCGCACGGTCAAGCAGCGCGGCGCGCTCGACTTCGTCAACTGGCGCGACGCCGACGGCCAACTGCGCGTGACCGACCACGGCACCCCGCCGGCCGGCGATGCCGACGCACCGCTGCACGCGACACCGGCGACCGCCGGCGCGCAGGCCACGATCGAGATCCTGGCGCCCGAGGTCGTCGCCCGGCTCGCGCCGGCGCTGCAGTCGCGCGTGCCGGTGCCGCTGCTGCCCACGCGCAACGCGGTGCCCACCGACCGCCGCGTCGAGGACCGCGCGATGGTCGTGCTCGCCAGCGCGCCGGTGCGCAGCGCCGACGGGCGCCTGCGCGGCTGGGTACAAGGCGGCGTGCTGCTCAACCGCAACCTGGCGTTCATCGACCACATCAACGAGATCGTCTACCCGGCCGGCTCGCTGCCGTTCGGCAGCCAGGGCACCGCGACGCTGTTCCTCGACGACGTGCGCATCAGCACCAACGTGCGCCTGTTCGACCCCGACGCCGCCGGCGAGGGCGGCGACAGCCGCGCGATCGGCACGCGCGTCTCGCGCGAGGTGCGCGAGGCCGTGCTCGACCGCGGCAGCACGTGGCTCGACCGCGCGTTCGTCGTCAGCGACTGGTACGTCTCGGGCTACAAACCGATCGTCGACGGCGACGGCCGGCGCGTGGGCATGCTCTACGTCGGCTTCCTCGAGGCGCCGTTCACGTGGGTCAAGTTCGGCGCGCTGGCGGCGATCGGGGTCGTGTTCTTCGCGGTGATGATCGCCGCAGCCGCGGTGTCGCTGCGCTGGGCGCGCGGCATCTTCGCGCCGGTCGAGCGCATGGCGCGCACGATGCAGGCCGTCGAGGCCGGCCATGCCGACGCGCGCGTCGGTCCGGTGGCTGGCAGCGACGAGATCGCGCAGCTCGCGGGCCACCTCGACCACCTGCTCGACACGGTCGACGCCAACACGCGCGAGCTGCAGCGTTTCAACGCCGAGCTCGACGCCAAGGTCGCCGAGCGCACGCGCGAGCTGCAGGCGGCACAGCAGCAGCTCGTGCGCTCCGAGAAGCTCGCCGCGGTGGGCCAGCTCACGGCCAGCGTCGCGCACGAGATCAACAACCCGATCGCCGTGATGCAGGGCAACCTGGACCTGCTGCGCGAGCTGCTCGGCCCCGCCGGCGTCGAGCATGTGCGCGCCGAGCTGAAGCTGCTCGACGAGCAGGTCGAGCGCATGCGGCTGATCGTCACGCAGCTGCTGCAGTTCGCACGCCCGGCCGAGTTCGCCGGCTACGTCGACGCCGTCGACGTCGCGCGCCTGATCGAGGACTGCCTCGTGCTCGTGGGGCCGCAGCTGGCCAAGAGCGGCATCGAGGTGCGGCGTGGGTTCGCCGCGACGCGGCGGCCGTCGATCAACCGCCACGAGCTGCAGCAGGTGCTGGTCAACCTGCTCGTCAACGCGGTGCACGCGATGCCCGACGGCGGCGAGCTGACGCTGGCCACGCGCGACGCGGGCGACGACGCCGTCGAGATCGAGGTCGCCGACACCGGCCCGGGGCTCGGCCCCGAGCTGATCGGCGAGCTGTTCAAGCCCTTCGTCACGCGCAAGAAGGACGGCACCGGGCTGGGACTGTGGATCAGCCGAAGCATCGTCGAGCGCTACGGCGGCGACCTGCGCGCCGCCGACCGCGGCGACGGCCGCCGCGGCGCCGTGTTCACCGTCGTGCTGCGCCTCGAGCCGGAAACCGAGGCCGCCTAGCCCGGCGCCACGCCACGGTGGGACAATCGCGCCCCCGCCGCGTGCGCCCCCTCGCCATGGACCTGGACCACGAATTCACCCCCGAAGAGCGCGAGCGCCTCGAGATCTCGCTGCCCACTGCGCTCGAGCTGTGCCGTCTGGGGCTGGCGACGATGATCGACATCCGCCAGTCGTTCGAGATCGAGATGAAGGGTGCGATCCCCGACACGGTGCACATCCCGCTGTTCGAGGTCAAGCAGATGCTCGGCGACACGCTGACCGAGAACGAGCAGGACATACTCGACGCCGGCAAGCCGAAGGAGATCGACGCGCGCACCTTCATCAAGACGATCAACGGCCTGCACCACGGGCGCGACCACCTGCTGCTGTGCGTGTGCAACAGCGGGCGGCGCAGCCTGTCGGCCGCGGCACTGCTGCGCGAGCTCGGCTACCCGAAGGCGCTGTCGGTGGCCGGCGGCTTCCAGGCGTGGAAGAAGCTGCAGGCCGCCGCGGCCCCGCCCGCCGACACGCCGGCGCCGCCGCCGGCGGGCTGAAGCCTCACTCGAGCAGGTCGAAGCCCTGCGTCTCGACCTGCACGAAGGCCTGCGTGAATGCCGCCAGCTTCGCGTAGAGGTCGGCGCGCGGGTGTGCGATCACCGCGTCGCCCATCTTCTCGACCCACGGCTGCACGTGGGCGCGAAAGAAGCGGCGCTGCTGCTCGAGGTTGCACACCGCGACGTCGTCGCCGGCGATCAGGTAGCGCATCACCTCGAACACGCCGGCGACGTGGTCCTCGGTCTCGCCGCGCGTCTCGTCGCGCGCGAGGCCGAGCCGCGCGAGGTCGTCGCGCAGCTGCACGAGCGGCTTCTCGTTGAGGAAGCCCGCGAGGTAGTACGAGCCGTAGAGGAAGACCTCGGGCTTGCCGACCCCCTGGAACAGCGCGTCGTACTCGTCGGCCGCCGCCTGCACCGTCGTCGCGCGCATCGCCGCCACCAGGTCCTGCCACGGCGCCTCGAGGAACGCGCCCGGCGTCGGCGCCTCGGTGACCGCGACGCGGAACTGCTGCAGCAGCGCTTCGTCGGGCGGTGCGAACCACAGCCGCGCGAGCAGGCCGTACAGCTCGGCGCGCGCGAGTTCCTCGCTGTCGTCGGCGGTGGCGAAACTCAGCGCCTTCAGATCCTGGGCCATCGGCGTGTCACCCTCGTTCACAGGTCGGTGATCCGGACTTCGTTCGGGTCGCTGAAGATGTCGACGACGCGGCAGTCGGCGCACATCTTCAGCCGCTCGGCCGCCGCGCCCTGGAACATCGCGTGGCCGGCGAGCTTGGCCACCATCGCCTCGATCGCCTGCACGGTGCCGAACGGCTTGCCGCAGCGGATGCAGCGCCACGGCTGCGCCTCGTGGAGCACGCGCATCTGCTTGCGCGCCTTGCCCCCGTCGGCCAGCCACAGGCGCGGCTGCAGCGTGATCGCGCGCTCGGGGCAGGTGCGCTCGCACAGCCCGCACTGCACGCAGTTCTTCTCGACGAAGCGCAGCTGCGGCGCCTCGGGGTTGTCGGCCAGCGCCGCCTCGGGGCAGGCGCCGACGCAGCTCAGGCACATCGTGCACTTGCCGGTGTCGACGACGACGGTGCCGAACGGCGCGCCGGCCTTCGGCAGCGCGATCTCGTCGACCGGCTTGGGCGCCTGCGCGAGCAGGTGGTCGAGCGCGAGGTCGAGCGTCGCGCGCTTGTCGGCCTGCACCGCGAAGGCCGCCGGGGTGCGCACGCCCTGCGCCGGCGGCAGGCGCAGCGCGGCGTCGAGCGCGGCCAGCTCCCGGTCGTCACGCGCCTCGAACAGGTGCAGGTGCGTGCCCGCGTAGCCGAGGCCGCTGAGGATCGCCTGCGCCTGCGCCATCTGCGCCACGAGCGCCTCGCGGTACTGCGGCGCCTCCTCGTCGGTCAGCAGCACGCCGATCTGGCTCGCGCCGCACGCGATCGCCGCAAGCCACAGGTCGATCCCGACGCTGGCCGTGTGCCACACCTCGAGCGGCAGCACGCGCGCCGGCAGACCGTGGATCGCGGGGTCGACGCGCGCCGCGCGGCCGAGCGCGGCCAGGCGCTTCGCGCCGGCGTCCTGGCTGTGCACGAGCAGCATCGCGTCGCGCCCGCCGGCGCGGCGGTAGGTGCCGATCAGCGTGCGCACGCGCTTGCCGAGCGTGGGCGCGTCGGGATAGCCGTAGGCGAGCGCGCCGCTCGGGCACACCGTCGTGCATGCGCCGCAGCCCACGCACAGGTGCGGCTCGACGCGGATGCCGCCGCTCGTCTCGCGCTCGCTGGCGATCGCGCTGGCCGAGCAGACCTCGACGCAGGCGTTACAGCCGAGCTTCTCGTTGCGGCTGTGCGCGCACAGCTTGGGCTTGTAGTGGAAGAACTTGGGCTTGTCGAAGGTGCCGGTGAGCTCGCGCAGCGTCAGCACCGCGTCGAACAGCGCGCGCTCGTCGCCGGGGCGCACGTGCACGTAGCCCTGCGGCGGCTGGTGCTGCGTGAACGCGGGGTCGCGGCGCAGGTCGAGGACCAGATCGAACGTCTCGCTGACCGGTTGCGGCTCGCGCGTGAAGTCGATCGCGCCGGCGGCGTCGCAGACCTTGACGCAGTCGCGGTGGCTCTTGCAGCGCGCGAGGTCGACCTGGTAGCTGAAGTCGATCGCGTCTTCGGGGCACGCGGCGATGCACGCGTTGCAGCGCGTGCACAGGTCGAGGTCGATCGGGTTGGTCGCGTCCCACTCGGCGGTGAAGGCACCGAGCCAGCCCGCCAGGCGCGTCAGCCGCCCGCTGTAGACCGGGTGCTCGCGCGCCTGCGGCAGCGCGCCGCCGGCGCGCTCGAGCAGCACGCTGACATCGAGCTTGTCGGCCAGCATCGCGGCGGCGCGCTCGGCCGTGTCGGCGTCGCCGATCACGAGCACGCGACCGCCCGAGCGGTAGCTCACGGTGGCCACCGGGTCGGGGTCGGGCAGCTGCGCCGCGGCGATCAGCGCCGCGAGCTTCGGCGTGGCCTGCTTCGCGTCGCGGCTCCAGCCGCCGGCCTCGCGGATGTTGACGAAGCGGATCGGCCGTTCGGCCACCGACGGTGCGCCCTCGGTCTGCTCGTTGAGTTCGAGGAACAGCCGGCTTTCCTGCGTGCAGGCCACGAGCAGCTCGTCGCCGCCCTTCGCGGCGCGCTGGAACGCGCCGGCCTCGCGCCGGCACAGCAGCGTGTGGATGGTGTCGAGCCCGTCAGCGCTCGCGCCCGGCGTCGTCGCCAGCGTCTCGCGGATCGCCTTCGCGTCCAGCGGCATCGAGCGGTTGCAGTCGCAGATCAGCGTCTTCATCGGTGGGGGCCTCGGCGGCGGCCTCGGGGGCCGGTGCGGGATCGGTGACGGCGGGCACGTCGGCCGCTGGGGGCTCGTCGACGGCGTCAGGCGCCGTCGCGCGCGCGGCCGCGGCCGCCGGCGGCTCGTCGGTGAACAGGCCCAGCGCCTTGGACTGCACCATCTTGCGCAGCATCGACGCGGGCAGCGGATCGGGCTGGCCGTAGTCGTCGATGTAGACGTCGAGCCCGTCCATCACGTTGAAGTGCGGGTCGCTGAACAGCTTCTTCAGCGCCGCGCGCTTGACGCCCTCGTCGACGCCGGCACGCACGAACGGGGAGAAGTCGGAACTGCGCGTCAGCCGCGCGACGTCGTCCATCGTCGGCAGCGGCGGCGCGGCGGGCGCCGGCGCGGCCTCGCTCGCGCGGGGGGCCGACGGCGCTGGCGGTGCCGCCGGTGCCGGCGGCGTGGCCGTGCCCGCGACCGCCGCCGCGGCCGCTGTGACGGGCGTGACGGGCGCAGCGGCCGCGGCAGGTGCGGTGGCCGGCGGCCTGCCGGGCGGGGCGTCGTCGACGGTGCCGCGCCGCGCCTGCGCCTTGCGCCGCGCCCAGCGCGAGAAGAAGCCGTCGTCGCGGTCGTCGGCCATGTCGGTCGCGCGCGGCTCAGCCGCGCTCGTGCGGTCGCTGGAACGACGCCGGGCGCCGGCGCTGTTTCGGCTCCGGACGGTAGTGCGCGTCGGTGAAGGCCTGCAGCCAGTCGCGCACCTCGGGCGACAGCGGCACCGAGTCGACGCGCTCCTGCGCGTCGAGCCAGCGCCCGGCCTCGTTGTACGAGACGCTGACGATCTCCGGCCTCGCCCGCGACGCGTCGGCGTCGTCGACGCGCCACATCACGAACCACACCGGCGCGCCCGACGTCAGGTTCAGGTAGTAGCCCTCGCCCTCGTCGGCGAACAGCTCGACGGCGAAGCCCGGGTGCAGCACGCGCTGCAACCGGCCATCGTCGCGCAGCACGCGCGGCGCGGTGCCGAACGCCGGCTCGTGGGGCAGCACCTCGGCGATGCGGAAGCGCCAGTCCTCCCAGCGGTTGGGCTGCGCTTCGCGCTCGACGACGACGGCGACCTCGATGCGCGGACGCTTGGACATGGCGCGCTTCAGGTGGTCTTCGAGATCGTGATCGTCGGGAACTTCGCGCTGAAGTCCTTGGCCTTCTGCGCGATCTTGACCGCCACCTGGCGCGCGACCGCCTTGTAGATCGCGGCGATCTCGCCGTCGGGGTCGCTGACCACCGTCGGGCGGCCGCTGTCGGCCTGCTCGCGGATGCTCATGTTCAGCGGCAGCGCGCCGAGGTAGTCGACGCCGTACTGCGCGGCCATCTTCTTGCCGCCCTCGGCGCCGAAGATGTGCTCGACGTGGCCGCAGTTCGGGCAGCAGTACACCGCCATGTTCTCGACGATGCCCAGGATCGGCACGCCGACCTTCTCGAACATCTTGAGCCCCTTCTTCGCGTCGAGCAGCGCGATGTCCTGCGGCGTCGTGACGATGACGGCGCCGGTCAGCGGCACGCGCTGCGACAGCGTGAGCTGGATGTCGCCGGTGCCCGGCGGCATGTCGACGATCAGGTAGTCGAGCTCGCGCCAGTTGGTCTGCCGCAGCAGCTGCTCGAGCGCCTGCGTGGCCATCGGCCCGCGCCAGATCATCGGGTTGTCGGCATCCACCAGGAAGCCGATCGACATCACCTGCACGCCGTAGTTCTCGAGCGGCTCCATCGTCTGGCCGTCGACCGACTCGGGGCGGCCCTCGATGCCCATCATCATCGGCTGGCTCGGGCCGTAGATGTCGGCGTCGAGGATGCCCACGCTCGCGCCCTCGGCGGCGAGCGCGAGCGCGAGGTTGACCGCCGTCGTGCTCTTGCCGACACCGCCCTTGCCCGACGCGACGGCGACGACGTTCTTGACCTTGGGCAGCAGCTGCACGCCGCGCTGCACCGCGTGCGCGACGATCTTCGTCGTCAGGTTGACGCTGACGTTGGCCACGCCGGGCACCTCGCGCGCGGCGGCGATCAGCGCGCGGCGCAGCGCCGGGATCTGGCTCTTGGCCGGGTAGCCGAGCTCGACGTCGAACGACACGTCGCCACCCTCGACCCGCAGGTTCTTCAGCTGCCGCGTCGAGACGAAGTCGCGCCCGGTGTTCGGGTCGACGACGCTCTTCAGGGCCTCGAGCAGGGACGGTTCGGTCGGTGCGGTCATGGCGGTGGCAGGCGATCCGGAAGGCCGTGCAGTCTACCGGCGCACGGACGTCACTTTGTCCGCAGGGGCAGGCCCGGCGGCACGCCCCGGCTCGGTACTTACCCGGGTAGCGGGGCGGTGGCTCCTAGAATGTCACGTTCCGCTGCCGCCGCGAGCGCCCATGCCCCGCCGACTGTTCGTCACCACCGCGCTGCCGTACGCCAACGGCGCCTTCCACATCGGCCACATCATGGAGTACATCCAGGCCGACATCTGGGTGCGTTTCCAGCGCATGCGCGGGCACGAGGTGCACTTCGTCTGCGCCGACGACGCGCACGGCGCGCCGATCATGATCGCCGCCGAGAAGGCGGGCAAGACGCCGCAGCAGTTCGTCGCCGAGATCGCCGCCGGGCGCAAGGCCTACCTCGACGGCTTCCACATCGCGTTCGACAACTGGCACTCGACCGACGGCCCCGAGAACCACGCGCTCGCGCAGGACATCTACCGCGCGCTGCGCCGCGAGGGACTGATCGCGATCCGGCCGGTCGAGCAGTTCTTCGACCCCGTCAAGGGCATGTTCCTGCCCGACCGCTACATCAAGGGCGAGTGCCCGAAGTGCGGCGCGAAGGACCAGTACGGCGACGCCTGCGAGGTCTGCGGCGCCGTCTACGGCCCCACCGAACTGAAGAACCCGTACTCGGCGCTGTCGGGCGCGGCGCCGGTGCTCAGGACGAGCGAGCACCACTTCTTCCAGCTCAGCTCGCCGCGCTGCATCGAGTTCCTGCAGGAGTGGACGCAGACGCCCGGGCGGCTTCAGCCCGAGGTGCTGAACAAGATCCGCGAATGGTTCGCGCCCGACGAGCACGGCCGTGTCACACTCGCCGACTGGGACATCAGCCGCGACGCGCCGTACTTCGGCATCGAGATCCCCGACGCGCCGGGCAAGTACTTCTACGTCTGGCTCGACGCGCCGGTGGGCTACCTCGCGTCGCTGAAGAACTGGTTCGACAAGAACGGCTGGGACTTCGACGCCTACATGGCCGACCCGCAGGTCGAGCAGATCCACTTCATCGGCAAGGACATCACGTACTTCCACACGCTGTTCTGGCCGGCGATGCTGCATTTCAGCGGCCGCAAGACGCCGACCCACGTCTTCGTGCACGGCTTCATCACCGTCAGCGGCGAGAAGATGAGCAAGAGCCGCGGCACCGGCATCAGCCCGCTGAAGTACCTCGAGCTCGGCATGGACCCGGAGTGGCTGCGCTACTACATCGCGGCCAAGCTCAACGGCCGCGTCGAGGACGTCGACTTCAATCCCGACGACTTCGTCGCGCGCGTCAACGCCGACCTCGTCGGCAAGTACGTCAACATCGCCAGCCGCGCGGCGGGCTTCATCGCCAAGCGCTTCGGCGGCGCGCTGTCGGCCGACACCGGTGTCGAGGGCCGCGTGCTGCTCGACGGGCTGCGCGCGCACCGCGACGCGATCGAGCAGCTGTACGAGGAGCGCGAGTACGGCAAGGCGCTGCGCGAGGTGATGGCGCTGGCCGACCGCGTCAACGAGTACGTCGACCAGCACAAGCCGTGGGAGCTCGCGAAGCAGCCCGGCGCCGACGCCGTGCTGCACGACGTGTGCACGGTGTGCATCGAGGCCTTCCGCATTCTCACGATCTACCTCAAGCCGGTGCTGCCGGCGCTCGCCGCCAAGGTCGAGGCCTTCCTGAACGTGCCGCCGCTCGCATTCGCCGACGCGCAGCGCGCCCTCGGCGCGCACCGCATCGGCGCCTACCAGCACCTGATGCAGCGCGTCGACCCGAAGCGGCTCGACGCGCTGTTCGAGCCCCCGGCGCCGCCGGCGGTGTTGCCCGGCGGCGAGGCGGTGGCACCCGAGATCGGCATCGACGACTTCGCCAAGGTCGACCTGCGCATCGCCAGGATCGTCGCCGCCGAGCGCGTCGAGGGCAGCGACAAGCTGCTGCGCCTGACGCTGGACGCCGGCGAGGGGCGCACGCGCAACGTCTTCAGCGGCATCGCGAGCGCCTACCGGCCCGAGGAGCTGGCCGGCAAGCTCACGGTGCTGGTGGCCAACCTCGCGCCGCGCAAGATGAAGTTCGGCGTCAGCGAGGGGATGGTGCTGGCCGCGAGCCACGCCGACGGCAAGGCGCACCCCGGCCTGTTCATCCTCGAACCCCACCCCGGCGCGCAGCCGGGCATGCGGGTGCGCTGATGGCGCCGGCGCGTGCGCGGCACGCGGCGTGCGCACGTGCGCCGCGCACGCTGTCGCGCCGCCGGCGCTTCATCGCGCAATGCCATCACTGCGGACCTCCGGGCGGGCCCAGTCCTGCCCGCCGCGTTCATTCCCGGAGGTTCCATGCTGCCGTTTCCCGTCCACCCGTTCCGTCCCCGTCTCGTCGACGCACTGCGCGGCTATACGCGCGCGCAGTTCGCCGCTGACGCCGGTGCCGGCGTCACCGTCGGCATTGTCGCGCTGCCACTGGCGATGGCGTTCGCCATCGCGTCGGGCCTCAAGCCCGAGCAGGGCATCTTCACGGCGATCATCGCCGGCTTCCTGATCTCGGCACTCGGCGGCTCGAACGTGCAGATCGGCGGGCCGGCCGGCGCGTTCATCGTCATCGTCTATGGCATCGTCGAGCGCTACGGTCTGGCCAACCTGCTGATCTCGACGATGCTCGCCGGCGTGCTGCTGTTCGCACTGGGCTTCCTGCGGCTGGGGGCGCTGGTGCGCTACATCCCGATCAGCATCGTGATCGGCTTCACCAACGGCATCGCGGTGCTGATCGCGCTGTCGCAGGTCAAGGACCTGCTCGGCCTGCGCATCGACAAGCTGCCGGCCGACTTCTTCTCGCAGATCGCCGTGCTCGCGACGCACGTGCACACGCTCAACCCGACGGCGCTGGCGATCGGGGTCGCGTGCCTGGCGCTCGTCGTCGTGTGGCCGAAGTCGTACGCGATGCCCGCCACGCCGGCGACGCGCCTGGACAGGCTGCGCCGGCACGCGGCGCAGGTGCCTGGCACCGTGATCGCGCTGGCCGGTGCGACCGCCGTCGTCGCCACGTTCGGCCTCGACGTCGAGACGATCGGCTCGCGCTTCGGCGGCATCCCGCAGGCGCTGCCGTCGTTCGAACTGCCGTCGTTCAGCTGGACCAGCGCGAAGCAGCTCGTGATCCCGACGGTGACGATCGCGCTGCTCGGCGCGATCGAGTCGCTGCTGTGCGCGCGCGTGGCCGACAACATGGCCGACATCCCGCGCCACGACCCCAACCAGGAACTGATGGCCCAGGGCGTGGCCAACGTCGTGACGCCGCTGTTCGGCGGCATGCCGGCCACCGGCACGATCGCGCGCACGTCGACCAACGTGCGCTCGGGCGCGCGCACTCCGGTGGCGGGGATCGTCCACGCGGCCACGCTGCTGGCGATCGTGCTCGTGGCCGCGCCGCTGGCGGTGCACGTGCCGCTGGCGGCGCTGGCCGGGATCCTGCTGTTCGTCGCGTGGAACATGGGCGAGTGGCACGAGTTCGCGCGGCTCAAGCGCTTTGCGCTGACGTACCGCACGACGCTGGTGGGCACGTTCCTGCTGACCGTGATCTTCGACCTCACCGTCGCCGTCGAGGTCGGGCTGATCCTGTCGTGCGTGTTCTTCATCTGGCGCATGAGCCAGCTGTTCCGCGCCGAGCCGCTCGACGACGAGGCGCTGCGCCGCACCACCGGCGAGGCCGCGCCGCCGGGCGTGCACGTGATGGGGCTGTACGGCTCGCTGTTCTTCGGTGCCGTGGGCAAGGTCGAGGCGATCGTCGAGGCGCTGCCGGCGGGCACGCGCGTGCTCGTGCTCGAGTGCCAGCGGCTGGTGCAGCTCGACACCACCGGACTCGACGCGCTGACGCAGTTGCTGCGCGCGCTGCGCAAGCGCGGCGTCGCGCTGCGGCTGGCCGCCGTCAACGAGCAGCCGCGCTCGCTGATGCACCGCTCGGGTTTCGACGCGCTGCTCGACGAGGGTGCGGTCGCGCCGACGCTGGCCGAGGCGCTGCAGCGCGCGCGCGCCTAGGCGCTCTGCCTAACGGCGGCCGCGCCAGAACGGCTCGGCGTCGGCCAGCCGCTGCAGCGCGCGCGTGCACTGCGCAAGGCACTGCGCGCGCCGCGCCGCGAGCCAGCCGAGCGCGAACCACGCGCGCGGGTCGCTGGCGACGAGCTCGCGAAACGCCGCCTCGGCGACGAGCACGTCGTTGTACTCGCCCAGCGCCTCCTGCGCCGGGCGCAGCCGCTTCAGGTAGCGCGCGACCGCCTTGGCCGGGTACAGCGCGGCGACGAACTCGACGGCGTAGCGCAGCCGCTTGACGCGCTTGCGCACGCGGTGCTGGGCATCCTCGGGCAGCGTCGCGAACGCCGCGGCGTCGGCCACCGCGCGCCGGTGCGCGCGCTTCAGGCGCTGGCGCACCCAGCGCCGCAGCGCGTCGGCGTCGTCGGGCGGCGGCAGCGCCCAGCTCGGTTCGGCGCCCGGCACCGCCGCCGGTTCGCCGCCGTGCGCGAAGCCGATCAGTGCGAGCAGCAGCAGGTTCCACGCCGGCTCGCGCAGCGCCTGGCACGGGTCTTCGGCGGCGGCCACCGGCGGCAGCGCGACGAGCGGGGCGCCGGCGGCGGCCAGCGCCGGCAGCAGCGTCGCGGCGAGCGCGTCGCGGTCGCGCGCCGCACCCAGCCGCGCGAACACCGCCGCGAGCGCCGGCTCCCACGCGGGATCGACCTCGGCCGCCGCGTCGCCGAACTCGCGCAGCGCGGTGCGCAGCCGCCGCAGACCGACGCGCAGCTGGTGCACGTGCTCGGCGTCGTGGCGGCCGGCAGCGACGACACTCGCGTTGGGCAGGATCTGGTCGAGGCAGGAGCGCACCATCGCGCGCAGCGCCTCGGCCGGCGTGTCGCTGGCGCGCAGCGCCGGTGCCGTCGCGTGCACCGCGGGCGACGCGCGCTCGCCGCGCGCGAGCAGGTCGCCGCGCTCGGCCTTCGTGCGCACGTCGAGCCACAGCCCGTGGCGCTCGATCCAGCGTGCAGCCAGCGCGAACAGCGCCGCCGGCGCGCCGCTGACCAGCTCCAGTTCGAGCTCGGCAACCGGTTCACGCCGTTCGCCGGCCACCAGGACCCCGTCGTCGTACGCGAGTTCGACCACGGCACCGCCGTGGCGCACGCGCCGGTGCGTGCGCCGCACGTCGGTGGCGAACAGCGGCTGCAGCGCCGCCGGGTCGACGCCAGCGGCGCGCAGCGCGTCGGCGGCAGCGGTGCCGTCGTGGCGCGCGACGTCGAGCACCGGCTCGCCGCGCATGCGCGGCAGCACGGCGTTGTGCTCGGGGCGCGCCATCACGCCGTCGCCGCGCGCCTTCAGCGTCTGCACCCAGTGGCCGTCCTCACGCCGCAGCCGCAGCGCGATGCCGGCGGCGGCGAGCCGCCGGTCGGGCGTGTCGAAGTAGCGGGCCTGCAGCCGGGTGGTGCGCGCGCTCGCGGTGGCCACCGCGCGGCGCACCGCGTCGCGCTGCGCGGGCGGCACCTGCAACTTGAGTTCGACCTCGACCATCGCGGCGCTACAGCCCCACTTGCTCGCGCCGCGGGTCGAGGCCGCTGCCGCTGGCGATCACGCGCCCGTCGGCGTCGAAGGTCACGCTGAAGAACAGCGGCGTCGCCGCGTCGCCGTGGCGCCAGTCCCAGACCTCCTCGCGCTTGAGGTCGTAGAACGTCGTGCGCGCCGGGCGGCCGAGCAGGCGGCGCACCCCGGCCTTGTCGAGCCCGGGCACGACGCGCGCGAACGTCGCCGGTGCGAGCGCCTGGCGGATCTCGCGCACGAGGCCGTCGGCGCCGACGGTGACGAACCAGTTCTCGTGGCCTTCGGGCTGGCGCGGGTACTCGAACTCGCGCGCACCTTCGGGCGCGTCGTAGATGGCGGCGGGCTCGCCGAGTGCACGGCGCACTTCGGCCTCGGTCGACACGCCGACCTGCAGCCGCGCGAGCGGCGACGCATCGCAGCCGACCAGCGTCGACAGCGCGACCGCCACGCTGCCCAGCGCGGCCCACGCCGTCGTCAGCTTGCGCATGCCACCCCCTCGGTAGAATCCCGGCCCGTTGCCGATTCTGCCCGCACGATGCCCTTCTTCCGCAAGCCGTACAAGTCCGACGTCACGCAGTTCATCGAGGAGCTGAAGGCCCGCAAGCCCAGCCTCGAGGCCGAGCAGCGCGCCGGGCGCGCGCTGCTGTGGGACCGTGCCCTCGATCGCGAGGCGCTGCAGGAGTGGCGCGAGGCCCGCGTCCCGCAGCAGCCGTACGTGTACCAGACGAAGGCGAAATGACGGTGACGGCGGCCGCCACCGTGGCCGATCCGGTGGCGGCACCGGACGCGGACGTCGTGCCCGACGTCGTCGACGGCGTGGCCGTCGCGCGCCTGTACGGCGAGCCGCTGTTCACGCTGCCGCAGGACCTGTACATCCCGCCCGACGCGCTCGAGGTCTTCCTCGAGGCATTCGAGGGGCCGCTGGACCTGCTGCTGTACCTGATCCGGCGGCAGAACTTCAACATCCTCGACATCCCGCTGGCCGACGTCACGCGCCAGTACCTCGCCTACGTCGAGCAGATCCGCAGCCGCAACCTCGAGCTCGCCAGCGAGTACCTGCTGATGGCGGCGATGCTCATCGAGATCAAGAGCCGCATGCTGCTGCCGCCGAAGAAGCGCGACGACGGCAGCGAGCCCGAGGATCCGCGTGCCGAACTCGTGCGCCGCCTGCTCGAGTACGAGCAGATCAAGCTCGCCGCCGCGCGGCTCGAGCAGCTGCCGGTGCTCGGGCGCGACTTCCTGCGCGCGCAGGTGGTCATCGAGCAGAGCCTGCAGCCGCGGCTGCCGGACGTCTCGCCCGACGAGCTGCGCGCCGCATGGCTCGACGTGCTGCGGCGCGCGAAGCTGAACCAGCACCACAAGATCACGCGCGAGCAGCTGTCGGTGCGCGAGCACATGAGCCTGGTGCTGAAGAAGCTGCAGGGGCGCCGCTTCGTCGAGTTCGACGAGTTGTTCGACACGACGCGCGGCGTGCCCGTCGTGGTGGTGACCTTCATCGCGCTGCTCGAACTCGCGCGCGAACGGCTGATCGACGTCACGCAGGCCGAGGCCTTCGCGCCGATCTACGTGCGGCTGGCGTACCAGCCAGCGTGACAAGAGGACCATCCCCTACCGCCGTTGGCCGCCCCCGAGGAGGCGCAGCGGCCGCCGGACCGGGAGCGATTCGGCTTCGTAGAGCCAACGGTGCGCCGGTCAGCCCCCCGCGCTGCCGCGCACGCCAAGCTTGAACGCGATCATCGCGCGCAGCTTGTTGGGCAGCACCGGCTTGATCAGCAGGTGGAAGTCGTGCGTCGTCGCCTCGTCCTCGTGGCCGCCGAGGCTGCTGCCGGTGATCACGATCGCCGGCAGCGGCGCGCCGGCGAAGCGTGCGCGCAGCAGCGCGAGCGCCTCCAGACCCGTGGTGCCGCCCGGCAGGCGGTAGTCGACGAGCAGCACGTCGGGGCGCTCGGCAGCGGGGCCCGCGCACCACGCGCGCACCGCGTCGACGGTGTCGAACGCGACGACGCGCGCGCCCCAGGCCTGCAGCAGCACGACGAGCCCGTCGCGCACCGCCGCCTCGTCCTCGACGACGACGAACAGCCGTCCGTCGAGCGTGAGCCCGATCGGCGTCGCGGCCCTGGGCATCTGCGCGTCGAGCGCACGCGGCGCGCGCCCTTCGGGCACTTCGAGCGTGAACACGGTGCCGTGGCCCGGGCGCGAGCGCACCGACAGCGGCGTGCCCATCAGCGCCGCGAGCCGCTTGACGATCGCCAGCCCGAGCCCGAGGCCCTTGCGGTGGTGCGGCTCGAGCGGGCGGTGGCTGTTGACCTGGTAGAACTCGTCGAAGATGCGCGGCAGGCTGGCCGGCGCGATGCCGATGCCGCTGTCCCAGACCTGCAGCAGCAGCTTGCCACCGCGGCGGCGCGCGCTGACCAGCACGCCGCCGTCCTCGGTGTAGCGGATCGCGTTGCTGACCAGGTTGCGCAGCACGCGCTCGAGCAGCACCGGGTCGGCGTGCGCGACGTGCTGCTCGCCGCGGAAGTGCAGCGCCAGCCCCTTCTCGAACGCCGCCGGCTCGAAGTGCAGCCGCAGCCGCGCGAACAGCTCGCGCAGGCGCACCGGCTGCGGGTTGACGTCGACGCCGCCGGTGTCGATGCGCGTGATGTCGAGCAGCTCGCCGAACAAGCCCTCGAGGGCGTCGACGCTCTCGTTGATGCTGTTGACGAGCTTGGCCACCTCCGGGTCGTGCGCGCGCTGGCGCAGCGCCTCGGCGAACAGCCCCATCGCGTGCAGCGGCTGGCGCAGGTCGTGGCTGGCGGCAGCGAAGAACTGCGTCTTCGCGCGGCTCGCGGCCTCGGCCTCGCGGCGCGCCGCCTCGGCCTGCGCCTTCTCGACCTGCAGCTGCGCGGCGAGCTGCTCGCTGTGGCGGCGCAGCTCGATCGCGTCGGCCAGCGCGCCGCGGTAGGTGCGCGCCATCAGCAGCGTCGCGGCGAACAGCAGCAGCATCAGTCCGGCGAGCTCGAGGTGGTTCGGCGTCGCGGTGTCGAGCGCGACACGCACGATGCCGGGGACGAAGACGACGCCGACGAAGACGAGGAACAGCCGCCGCTGCGTGCCCACCACCTGCACCGCGCCGAACGTGTAGGTGACGACCATCAGGATCAGCGCCGTCTTCTGGAACACGCCGCCCTCGCCCCAGAACACCCACGACGCGACGCCCCACATCGCGCCCTGCGCGACCGACAGCCAGGCCAGCGGCGTGCGCTGCGCGACGATCGTCTCGTCGGACATGTTGGCGCGGCGGCCGTACCACAGCCAGTGCGCCAGACGCAGCAGCCACAGCACGACGACCGGCACGAACCAGACGACGAGCCGCCAGCGCTCGGCCACCGGCGCGAAGATCAGCCCGACGAGCAGCATGCCCACCAGGTTGCCGAACAGCGCCACCGGCGACTGGCGCAGGTGTGCGCGCACGGCCTCGGCGGCGATCGCGCTCGCCGACGTCGGTGACGCCGCCGGCGCACCGGTCGGCGACGCGGGCACCTCGGTCGAGACGACGGCGCTCATCGCGGCGCGCGGCGGCAGGTGTCAGCGCCCCCGCCAGCCGCCGAGGCCGCCGTCGCGCGTCATCTGGCCGACCGCGATGACGGCCTGCGTGCGCGAGCTCACGCCGAGCGCGCGCAGCACCGCGGCGACGTGGTCCTTGACCGTCTCGACCGACAGATTCAGCTCGCGCGCGATGATCTTGTTCGGCTTGCCCTGCAGCAGCTTGGCCAGCACCTCGGTCTGGCGCGGCGTCAGGCCGATCTGGTCGAGCGAGCGCATCGTCTGGTAGCCGGCGGCAGCGGCGTGGCCGCCGATCGGCACGTCCAGCGGCGTGGCCACGCGCATCACGTCGGGCACCGTGTCGCCGCCCTTCGGTGGCGGCGGCTCGCTGCCGAGGTGGATCGGCGGCACATAGATGCCGCCCGACATCACGAGCCGCAGCGCGTCGAACAGCGTCTCGTTCGACGCGCGCTTGGGCACGAAGCCCATCGCGCCGAGGTCGATCGCGCGGATCACGTCGCTCGCGCGGTCCGACGCCGAGATCACGACCACCGGCAGCGCCGGATGCTTCTGCCGCATCTCGGCGAGCACGTCGAAGCCGTCGGCGTCGCCGAGCGCGAGGTCGAGCAGCACGAGGTCGAAGTCCTTCGCGTCGGCGAGCTCGCGGCGCGCGTCGGCCGCGCTGGCGGCGCTGACGACGGTGACGTCGTCGCCGAGGCCGCGCATGACGGTCTGCAGCGCCGTCAGGATCAGCGGATGGTCGTCGACCAGCAGCACTTTCATCGGCGGCGCTCCCCGGTGTCCCGCGCAGGACGGTGGCGGATCGTAGCCCAGCCCCTGTTCGTGCCACACCCCCGACGGAGGGACGGGTGGCCGCGCCGCGGGGACGCCGCCAGCGACGATCAGGTGTACCGGCGCGTGACCGACTCGGCCACGCACACCGGCTTGTCGTGACCGTCGCGCTCGACGGTGACCTCGGTCGTCACTTGCGCGCCGCCGTCGATCGGCTCGAACGCGAGCAGCCGGAAGCGCCCGCGCAGCCGGCTGCCCGCCGGCACCGGCGCCGGGAAGCGCACGCGGTTGAGGCCGTAGTTGACGACGATGCGCTCGTCGCCGACCGCGAACGCCGTCGCCGCCAGCTCGGCGATCAGCGACAGCGTCAGAAAACCGTGCGCCACCGTCGTGCCGAACGGACCGGCGGCGGCGCGCTGCGGGTCGGTGTGGATCCAGTGGTGGTCGCCGGTGGCGTCTGCGAACAGGTCGATGCGCGCCTGGTCGACGGTCACCCAGTCGCTCAGGCCGATCTCGTCGCCGACGCGCGTGCGCAGGTCGGCCAGGTGCGGGTAGTGCCTCATCGCCCGATCCACTCCAGCAGGGGTTGCCACTGCGCCAGGTCGCGCTCGACGCGGCTGGGCGCGACGTCCCACAGCGTCAGACCGCGCGCGGCCAGCTGCACGTAGTTCTGCGTGTCGCGCAGGAATCCCAGGACCGGCAGCCCGAGCG
This sequence comes from Calidifontimicrobium sp. SYSU G02091, assembly GCF_022631395.1. Classification (NCBI taxonomy): domain Bacteria; kingdom Pseudomonadati; phylum Pseudomonadota; class Betaproteobacteria; order Burkholderiales; family Sphaerotilaceae; genus Azohydromonas; species Calidifontimicrobium sp. SYSU G02091. The sequence continues at coordinate 21,857 of NZ_JALBGB010000005.1, read as the reverse complement.
TCTCGAGGTAGCGGTGCAGCTGCTCGTTGCTCAGCGTGCCTTCGCGCACGCGCATGCCGACGACGCCGAACGCGATGCGCTCGGCGCGCTTGTGCGCGCGCAGTGCGGCGACGAAGGCGTGGGTGGCGTTGATGTCGAACAGGCTCGGCTGCAGCGGGATCACGACCTTGTCGGCGACCTTCATGACCTCGTCCAGGCGCTTGCCGTGCAGGCCAGCCGGCGTGTCGAGCACCGCGTGCGTCGTGCCCTTGGGCGGGCGCAGCGCGTCGCCGCCGCTGGTGTCCCAGCCGCGGATCGGCGGCAGCTGCGGCGGGCGCAATGCGAGCCAGCCGCGCGCCGACTGCTGGCGGTCGACGTCGCCGAGCATCACGGCGTGGCCCTGGCGCGCCAGCGCGCCGGCGATGTGGGTCGCCAGCGTGCTCTTGCCGACCCCGCCCTTGGGGTTGGCGACGACGATCACCGGCATGCGCTGTCCTCCCCGCCCGTCATGCACGCGATCGTAACGGCCACCAGGGCCACCCCCGCAGCGGGCAAACCCATGCGCCGGCGTCTCGGTGGCCCACGCTTCGGACCGGCACCACCGACCGGCGAATCACGCCGCTTCTAGCGACCGCTGCGGATCCGGCTTCGCCGGTCCGCTGGCGGCGCCCCCTCGAGGGGGAGCGCCGAAGGCGCTTCGGGGGAGGCTCATTTCAACCCGTCCCACAGCAGCTTGACACCCGTCAGCGCCATGCCGCCGTAGGCGATGCGGTAGAACCAGGTCGAGTCGATGCGCCGCAGCGCCCACACGCCCAGCCACACGCCCACCGGCGCCAGCGGCAGCAGCACGAGCGACGTCGTCATGTTGCGCAGGTCGATCAGGCCCAGCCACGCGTACGGGATCCACTTCGACAGGTTGATCGCGGCGAAGAACACCGCCATCGTCGCGCTGAACACGACCGGGTTCAGCCGCAGCGGCAGCACGTAGGCCGAGATCGGCGGGCTGCCAGCGTGCGCGACGAAGCTCGTGAACCCCGACGCCGTCGCCGCCAGCCAGCCGACCCAGCGCGGCGGCCGCGGGCGGTCGGCGCGCGGCGGGAAGACGAGCCGCTGCACGAGGAACAGCAGCGTCAGCGCACCGACGATGGCCGCCACCGTCTTGGCCGGCAGCAGCCCGAAGACGACGGTGCCGACGACGGTGCCCAGCAGCCCCGCGGGCAGCAGGTGCGCGATCAGCGCGCGGTCGCGCTCGCGCCACAGCTGCTGCAGGCCGGTAGCGTCCATCGCGAGCAGCAGCGGCAGCATGATCGCCGCGGCCTGCGGCACCGGCACCGCGAGCGCCATCAGCGGCGTGGCCAGCGCGCCGAAACCGCCGAGGAATCCGCTCTTGCCCAGCCCCATCAGCAGCACCGCCGGCACGGCGACGGCGTAGAACCAAGGGTCGGTGATCATCGGGCGCGGGCTTCGCTGCGGCGGTCGGGGCGCGCATTGTCGTCGCGCGCGTGCACCGGCGCTGAACGCGGCGTGCGAAGCCGTCCAACCCGCGCCGGCGCCGCCGGTGCTTCAATGGCGTCATGGACCAGCCCCTGCCCCCGCTGTTCGTCTCGCACGGCTCGCCGATGACGGCGCTCGACCCCGGCGCGGCCGGCGCGTTCTGGCAGCGGCTCGGTCAGGCCATCGACGCCACGTTCGGCCGCCCGCGCGCGGTCGTCGCGCTGTCGGCGCACTCGCTGACGCGCGAGCCGGTGCTGCTGGCCGCCGCGCGCCACCCCACGGTGCACGACTTCGGCGGCTTCCCCGACGCGCTGTACCGACTGCGCTACGACGCCCCCGGCGCGCCGGCGCTCGCGCCGCGCGTGCAGGCGCTGCTGGACGGCGCGGGAATCCGGGCCCACGCGGTCGACGACGGTGGCCTGGACCACGGCATCTGGGTGCCGCTGCGCTTCATGTATCCCGACGCCGACGTCGCGGTGCTGCCGCTGGCGTGGGTGCCGAGCGACCCGCCTGCCGCGCAGTTCGCGCTCGGGCAGGCGCTGGCGCCGCTGGCCGCCGAGGGCGTGCTCGTGCTCGGCACCGGCAGCATCACGCACAATCTGCGCCTGCTGGCGAGCTTCACCGGCCGCGGGCCGGTCGACCAGCCCGAGCGCGCCGAGAGCGCGGCGTTTCGCGACTGGTTCGCGCAGCGCAGCGCCGCGCGCGACTGGGACGCGCTGTTCGACTACCGCCGCCAGGCGCCGCACGCCGCGCTGATGCACCCGAGCGACGAGCACCTGCTGCCGTGGTTCGGCGCCGCGGGCGCCGGCGGGCGCGAGCACGCGCCGCAGCGGCTGCACGCCAGCGTGACCTACGGCGCGCTGGGCATGGACGTGTACGCGTTCGGCGCGCAGGCGCCGGCGCTCGCGCGCGCGCTGGAAGCACCCGCGCTCGCCTGAGCCGGGCCTGGCCGGCACGCCGGAGGCACCGGCGCTATCCTTGCGCCCCCTCGCGAGCAGCGCCCCATGGCCGGCATCCACATCACCGACATCGAGCGCGCCATCAACTGGTGGCGCGAGCGCTCGCCAAGCGTCGACGGCATCACCGCGTGCGCCGAGGTGCGCGCGCTGGCCGAGGTCTACGCGCTGATGGTGTACTACCGCGAGAGCGAGTGCGACGAGGACACGATGCCCGCGGCGGCCAAGGCCGCCTGGCTCGCGTGGTACGCGACGACGCCCGACGCGCCGTGCATCGCGATCTGCTCGACCAGCCAGGGCGACGACGTCTGCAAGGGCTGCGGGCGCACGTTCGACGAGGTGCAGCACTGGACCGTCTACACGCCGGCCGAGAAGCGCGCCGTGTGGCGGCGCATCACGCTCGAGGCCAGCGCGTGGCGCTTCAACCGCTATGCCGAGCGAGCGCGCGTGGCCGACGGCGCCGACCATCCCGACGCCGCCGCACTCGACGCGGCCGTGGCCGAGCAGGCGCGCCGGAGCCGGCGTTGACGGCCGTCGCCGCCGGCGGCCGCGGGCTGGCCGCGAGCGCGCGGCGCCTGCTGCCGCTCGCGTGGCCGGTGTTCGTCGGCCAGCTCGCGGTGCTCGCGTTCTCGACCGTCGACACCGTGCTCGTCGCGCGCTTCGCGGCCGCGCAGGGCGCACCGGTCGAGCTCGCGGCGCTCGCGGTCGGCGCGGCGGCATACATCACGGTGTTCATCGGGCTGATGGGCATCGTGCTCGGCATCGGGCCGATCACCGGGCAGCTGTACGGTGCACGGCGGCTGGCCGAAGCCGGCGAGCAGCTGCACCAGGCGGTGTGGGTCGCGCTCGCCGCGTCGGTGCTCGGCGGCGCGGTACTCGCGTTCCCGCAGCCGTTCCTCGCGCTCGCGCAGGCGCCGCCCGAGGTCGCCGCGCGCGTGCACGGCTACACGCTCGCGCTGGCCGCCGCGCTGCCGGCGGCGCTGCTGTTCGCCGCGTACCGCGCCTTCCACATCGCGATCTCGCGTCCGAAGGCGGTGATGGCGCTGCAGCTCGGCGGCCTGGCGCTGAAGGTGCCGCTGTCGGCGGCGCTCGTCTTCGGCGCCGGGCCGCTGCCGGCGCTCGGCGTCGTCGGCTGCGGCCTCGCGACCGCGATCGCGATGTGGGCGCAGGTGGCCGTCGCGTTCGTCGTGCTGCGGCGCGACCGCACGTACGCCCCGTTCGCGCTGTGGGGCCGCGGGCTGCACCCGCCCAGCCGCGCGGCGATCGGTGCGCTGCTGCGCCTGGGCGTGCCGATCGGGCTCGCGACGCTGGTCGAAGTCACCGGATTCGCGTTCATGGCGCTGTTCATCTCGCGGCTGGGCACGACGCCGGTGGCCGGGCACCAGATCGCGGCCAACCTGATGGCGCTGCTGTTCATGATGCCGCTGGCGATCGCCAACGCGAGCAGCACGCTGGTCGCGCAGCGCATCGGCGCCGGCGACCTCGCCGACGCGCGCCGCCTCGGCTGGCACGGGCTGCAGATCGGCGTCGCGCTCGCGGCGCTGCTCGGCAGCGCGGTGTTCGCCGCGCGCGAGGGCATCGTCGGCATCTACACCAGCGACGTGGCCGTCGCCGCGGCGGCGCTGCCGCTGCTCGCGTGGGCCGCGCTGTTCCACGTCGCCGACGCGGCGCAGGTCGTCGCGGCGTTCGTGCTGCGCGCGTGGCGCATCGCCGCGCTGCCGCTGGCGTTCTACGTGACGGCGATCTGGGGCGTCGGCCTCGGCGGCGGCTGGGCGCTGGTGTTCGCGTGGCCGCAGCTCGCGCCGGCCGCGCTGCGCGGCGCGAGCGGCTACTGGGCGTCGGCGACGCTCGGGCTCGCGCTGGCGGCGCTGGCGCTCGGCGCGCTGCTGGCGGCGGTGCTGCGCCGCCAGCGCGCGGCGCGCTGAACGCTGCCGCAACCGTTCAGGTGCCGGTGGGCAGGCTCAGCACGAAGGTGCTGCCGCCTCCCGCGCGTGGCTCGCAGCGCACGCTGCCGCCGTGTGCCTGCGCGATCTGCCGCACCAGGCTCAGCCCCAGGCCGACGCCGCCTTCGCGCTCGGCGTGGCCGGGCAGGCGGAAGAACGGCTCGAAGATGCGCTCGCGGTAGGCCTCGGGCACGCCGGGGCCGCGGTCGCTGACGGCGACCTCGACGGTGTCGCCGCGCACGTGCCAGGTCACGGTCGCATCGCCGCCGCCGTAGCGGCGCGCGTTCTCGAGCAGGTTGCGCAGCGCGCGGCGCAGCAGCCGCTCGTCCCCGCGCACGGTGCACGCCGGCACGCCGTCGCCGACGTCGGCGCCGGTGCGTGCGGCCTCCTCGAGCACGAGCGCACGCAGCTCCACCGGCTCGCGCGCGACGTCGAGCGAGCGCGCGTCGAGGCGGCTGGCCAGCAGCACCTCCTCGACGAGCGCGTCGAGCTCGGCGATGTCGGTGTCGATCTCGCGCTTGAGGTGCTCGCGGCGCTCGCCGTCGGCGCCGTCGAGCATCGCCAGCGCCATCTTCAGCCGCGCCAGCGGCGAGCGCAGCTCGTGGCTCGCGTTGGCCAGCAGCGACTGGTTCGCGCGCACCAGCGCCTCGATGCGCTCGGCTGCGCGGTTGAAGCTGGCCGCCACCGCGGCGACTTCGTCGCGCCCCGAGTCGTCGACGCGCTGGCCGAGCGCGCCGGCGCCGAACTGCTCGACGCCGTGCTTGAGCGCCTCGAGCCGGCGCGTGAGACGGCGCACGACCGGATAGGCACCCGCGGCAACGGCGACGAACAGCAGCGCGAGCACGAGCAGCACGCCGGTGCCCTGCGCCCACGGCGGCGGCGCGAACCACGGCGCGCGCGCGCTGCGCGGCGGCGGCGCGCCGTCGGCCGGGCCGCCGCGCTCGGCCCACTCGGGACGCGGCGCCCGCGCGCGGCGCAGCAGCCACAGCGTGCGTCCGTCGTCGAGGCGCACCGCAATGCGACGCGGCGGCGGGCGATCGGCCTCATGGTCGGCCTCACGCTCGGCGAACAGCGGCGAGGTGGCGATGCGCCGCCCCTGTGCGTCGTCGAGCGCGAGCGGCAGGCGCAGCCGCTCGGCCCACTCGAGCAGCGCGCGCGCCTGCTCGGCCGCCGGCGCGTCGGCGCCGGGCAGCGAGCGCTGGATCAGGTCACCCCAGGCCGCGGCGCGCTCCGAGGCGATCGACTCGAAGCGCACGCGCTCGCGCTCGATCTGGCGCTGGAACATCCAGCCCGAGCCGAGCGCGAACAGCGCCAGCACCGCGACGACGGTGAGCCACACGCGCAGGTACAGCGACTTCACGCGCGCGCTCTCACTCGTCCTGCCGGCGCGCGAAGAGATACCCGCTGCCGCGCACCGTCAGCACGCGCCGCGGACGCTTGGGGTCGTCCTCGATCGCGGCGCGGATGCGCGAGACGTGCACGTCGATCGAGCGGTCGAACGCGTCGGCCGGGTGGCCCTTGAGCGCGTCCATGATCTGGTCGCGCGTGAGCACGCGCCCGGCGCTGCGCGCGAGCACGACGAGCAGGTCGAACTGGTGCGCGGTCAGCTCGCAGTCGCGTCCGTCCAGGCGCGCGCGGCGCTGGTCGAGGTCGATCTCGAGCCGGCCGAAGCGCAGCACCTCGGCTGCGGGTTCGGGGCTCGCGCGCCGCAGCAGCGCCTTGACGCGCGCGAGCAGCTCGCGCGGCTCGAACGGCTTGGGCAGGTAGTCGTCGGCGCCGATCTCGAGGCCGACGATGCGGTCCATCGGCTCGCCGCGCGCGGTGAGCATCAGCAGCGGCAGCCGGCGCGTCGCCGGATCGGCGCGCAGCTCGCGCGTGAGATCGAGCCCGTCGCCGTCGGGCAGCATCAGGTCGAGGACGAGCGCGTCGTAGCCGCCGTGGCGCAGGCGCTCGCGCCCGGCGGCCAGCGTGCCGGCGGTGTCGACGGCATAGCCGGCCGCGCGCAGGTAGTCGCCGACCATCGCCGCCAGCCGGGCGTCGTCGTCGATCAGCAGCAGTCGCGCGGCGCTCATCGCAGCAGCAGGCAGGGCAGCGGCGCAGCATACCCGCGCCGCTGCGGGTGCAGCGTCACGAGCCGCGCGGCGCGTCGAGGCGCTGACGCTCCTGCCAGTGGCGCTGCATCATCTCGCGGCGCTGCCGCGCGTGCTCGGCCAGCGTCGCGCGCTGCTGCGGCGTCAGCACGCGCGCGACGTCGACCATCGCCTGCGTCGTGCGGCGCGTGACCTCGTCGTGCTGGCGCAGCAGCTGCTGACGCTGCGCCTCGATGGCGTTGGCGTCGACGTTGGGCTGCGCGAACAGCGCCAGCGCCTGCTCGCGCAGCGCGCGCTGCTGCTCGCGCAGCGGCGCGAGGTCCTTGCGCGCGGCGTCGACGATGGCGCGGATCTGCGCGCGCTGCTCGGCGCTCGCGTCGACGCGGTCGAGCATGCGCTCGAGCCCGCGGCCAGCCAGCGGCAGCCCCATCGGGCCGGCGACGGCACCGTCGTGGCGGCCGTGCGGACCCATGCTGCCGTGCGCGTGCGCCGGCAGCACGGCGGCGCCGAGCAGCGCAGCCACGAGCGGCACGGCGGCCAGCGCCCAGCGGGCGCGACGCGAGACGCTCGCGCGGTCGAACGAGGAGATGCGGGGGATCGGGGTCATCGGTGACGCTCCTGCAAGGGATGGTGACAGGCTGTTAGGTTGCGCCGCGCCCGTGTCGGCGCGATGTGGCGCCGGTAAAGATGCGTAAACGCGGCGCGCGGCTCAGCCGCCGCCCTCGATGCGCAGCAGCGTGCGCCGCAGGTCGAAACCGGGGTCGGGGCTGCGCAGTTCGAGCCGCAGCAGCACGCCGCTGCCGCGATCGACGACGAGGACGCCGTCGACGCGCGTGCCCGCCGGCGCGCCGAGCACGTCGCCGAACAGCTCGATCGCCGCGAAGTCGAACGGCCGCCCGAACCCGGTGTGCACACCCTGCGCGATGACCTGGCCGCGCACGCGCGCGCGGCCGCCGCCACTGTGGCGCAGTTCGCCCGTGACGACGTCGCCGAGCCGCGGCGAGCGTTCGAGCAGCTGCGTCCAGTACGCCCACGGCGCGGCGTCGCCGCGCGCAGTCGCCGGCGCGCCGCGCAGGTTGCCGGCCATGTCCTGCACCCACGCGCCCGGCAGCGCACGACCGTCGAGGGAGGCGCTGAACTCGAGCTGGCCGCGGCGCACGACCTCCAGCGTCAGCGCCAGCTCGCCGGCCGTGCGGCGCGCCGCGGTGCGCTCCTCGTAGACCAGGCGCTCGCCAGGCGCGAGCGGCAGCATCGGCGCGAGCTGGGCCGCGGTCGCGTGCCGCAGCGGGCCGCAGCCGCGCTGCGCGAGTGCCTCGCGCAGTGCCAGGTGCCGGCGCTCGAGCCGCACGAGCTCCACGGCGTCGGGGCCGTCGGGACGCATCGCGCGCAGCGCGGGCCAGAACACCTCGATGCCCTGGCCGAGCGCGACGGCGCCGTAGCCGGCGCGCAGGTCGGCGGCCAGCGCGAGATCGACGGCGCGCTGCTGCACGCGGTCGACCTCGTCGTGCATCGCATCGCAGCGCCAGTGGCCGTAGTGCGCCGGGTCGTCGCCGCCGAGCGTGACGGGCGGGCTCGACGCACAGCCGCCCGTCAGCGCCATCGCGGCGACAAGAGCCGATGCCCGCAAGAAGCCCATGCGAACGATTGTGCCCGCGCCACGGTGGCCGTGGCCCGCCGCACTGTCGCGGCGCTGTCATCGCACGCCACTAGCGTGCGCACCGTGTTCGACGACGCCCCGCCACGATGACTGCACCCCGCCACCCGAACCGTCGCCATGTCTTGTGGGGCCTGTCGGCCAGCGCGCTGATGGCGCCTGCGGCCGTGCGTGCCTTCGCGCACGGTCCCGCCGACCCGGTGTTCACGCACGGCGTGGCCAGCGGCGACCCGCTCGCCGACCGTGTCGTGCTGTGGACGCGCATCGCCCCACGCCGCGCGCCGCTGCATCCGGTGCGCTGGGACGTCGCGCTCGACCCCGGTTTCCGCCAGGTCGTGCGCCAGGGCGTCGCGTTCGCCCACGCCGACGCCGATTGGACGGTCAAGGTCGACGTCGACCGCCTGCCGGCCGGGCGCACGCTGCACTACCGCTTCAGCGCGCTGGGCCGCCAGGCCGTCGGCCGCACGCGCACGCTGCCGGCGTGGCACGCGACGCAGGTGCGGCTGGCCGTGTTCTCGTGCTCGAACTACCCTGCGGGCTACTTCCACGCCTACGCCGAGGCCGCGAAGATCGACGACCTCGACACCGCCGTCCATCTGGGCGACTACATCTACGAGTACGGGCGCGACGGCTACGCCTCGCAGGACGCGGCGGCGCTGGGCCGCCTGTCGCAGCCCGCGGTCGAGCTGCTGACGCTGTCCGACTACCGGCGCCGCTACGCGCAGTATCGCAGCGACCCCGACCTGCAGGCGCTGCACGCCCGGGTGCCCTTCATCGCGGTGTGGGACGACCACGAGATCGCCAACGACACGTGGCGCGAAGGCGCCGAGAACCACGACCCGACCCGCGAGGGGCCGTTCGCGGCGCGCAAGGCCGCCGCACTGCGCGCGTACCACGAGTGGATGCCGACGCGCCTGCCCGACCCGACACGCCCCGACCGCCTGTACCGCTCGTTCACGTTCGGCCGGCTCGTCGACCTGCACATGCTCGACACGCGCCTGGTCGGCCGCGACCGCCCGCTGTCGTACGCGAGCTACCTCGGCGCCACGGGGTTCGATGCCGCGCGCTTCGCCGCCGATCTGAGCGACCCGGCCCGGCAGCTGCTCGGCGCGCAGCAGACCGAGTGGCTGGCGCGGCGGCTGGCGGCGACGCGCGCACGCTGGACGGTGCTCGGTCAGCAGGTGCTGATGGGCCGCATGGACGTGCCGGCGCCGCTCGTGCTCGGGCAGATCGGCTTCGGCGCATACGCGGCGCTGCTCGCCAAGGCACAGACCGCGCCGCAGACGCTCACCCCGCAGGAGCTCGCGATCCTGGCGCAGCCGGCGATCCCCTACAACCTCGACGCGTGGGACGGTTACGCAGCCGCGCGCGAGGCGGTGCTCGGTCTGGCGCGCGCGAACGACAAGAACCTCGTCGTGCTGGCCGGCGACACGCACAACGCGTGGGCCAGCAACCTGCTCGACGCGGCCGGCCATCCGATCGGCGTCGAGTTCGCGACCCCCGCGGTCAGCTCGCCCGGGCTCGAGGCGTATTTCCCGGCCGAGAACCCGCTCGCGGTGGCCGCCGGGCTGCAGCAGATCATCGGCCCGCTCGTCTACGCGAACACGAAGGACGGCGGCTTCATGCTCGTGACCGCCACGGCCGAGGAGTGCCGCGCCGAGTGGCGGTTCGTCAGCACGGTCAAGAGCAAGGTCTACGACGCATACACGGGCCGCGTGCTGCGCACGCTGCCCGGCGCCGGCCAGCGCCACCTCGTCGAGGCCTGAGCGCCGGCGCTCGCATCGTCCATCGGTCACACGCGCGTCAAGCCACCGACACGCCGCGTGCCTACCTTTGCGCGAGCGGTGCACCCGCGCCGCGCCACCCAGGAGGACCTTCCGATGCATCCGTTCATTGCCTGCCTCGCCGCGGCGGCGACCGCCGCCGCGCTGCTGACTGCCCCGAGCGCGCACGCGCGCGGCGGCGACGACAGGTCGTCGCCGCCGGTGCAGCTCGGCCCGCGGCCGTTCTTCCTCGTCGACGACATGCGCGACGGCCCGCTCAAGCGCGAGCTGAAGCGCTGCGCCAAGCGCGGCGCGTTCACGCCGCGCGACTTCTCGATCGGCCACCGCGGCGCGGCGATGCAGTTCCCCGAGCACACGCTCGAGTCCTACGTCGCCGCCGCACGCATGGGCGCCGGCATCGTCGAGTGCGACGTCACGTTCACGAAGGACAAGGAGCTGGTGTGCCGTCATGCGCAGAACGACCTGCACACGACGACCAACATCCTCGTGACGCCGCTGGCGGCCAAGTGCACCAAGCCGTTCACGCCGGCGACGTTCGACGCCGCCGGCAACCTCGTGACGCCGGCCAGCGCCGAGTGCCGCACGAGCGACATCACGCTGGCCGAGTTCAAGACGCTGCGCGGCAAGATGGACGCCTTCAACCCGCGCGCGCGCACGCCGCAGGAGTACCTCGGCGGCACTGCGAACTGGCGCACCGACCTCTACGCGGGGCCGACCAGCGGCACGCTGCTGTCGCACAAGGAGAGCATCGAGCTGTTCAAGCGCGTGGGCGTCAAGATGACGCCCGAGCTGAAGTACCCGGTCGTGCCGATGCCCTTCGACGGCTTCACGCAGGAGGCCTACGCGCAGAAGCTGATCGACGAGTACAAGGCCGCCGGCGTGCCGCCGCGCCACGTGTGGCCGCAGTCGTTCCACCAGCCCGACGTGCTGTACTGGGTGAATCACGAGCCGGCGTATGGCCGCCAGGCCGTCTACCTCGACGACGCAAGCACACCCGCCGACCTGCCGACGCTGCAGGACCTGCAGCGCTACCGCGCCCAGGGCATCCGCATCGTCGCGCCGCCGATCTTCGCGCTGCTGACGACCGACGCAACGGGGCGCATCGTGCCGTCGACCTATGCGCGCAACGCGAAGATGGCCGGGCTGGACATCATCACGTGGACGATCGAGCGCTCGGGCATCCTCGCCGATGGCAACAACGGCTTCTACTACCAGACCTTCGACAGCGCGATCCAGCGCGAAGGCGACATGATGCAGGTGCTCGACGTGCTGGCGCGCGAGGTCGGCATCCTCGGCATCTTCTCGGACTGGCCGGCGACGACGACCTTCTACGCGAACTGCGCCGGCCTGCGCTGAGCCGCGCTCAAGTCACGCACGCCAAGGCCCGCACGACGCGGGCCTTTTCGTTTGCCGCGAACACCGCGGCGATCTGGCGGAAAGGGAGGGATTCGAACCCTCGATACGGGAAACCCGTATACCGGATTTCGAGTCCGGCGCATTCGACCACTCTGCCACCTTTCCTGCATTCGGCATCCCGGGGTCGGCGGGAAGGCCGCGCATTCTAGCCGAGCGCTACGGCGCGATCGCGAGGTCGAGGCCGGCCAGGCGCGCGTCGCCGGGCTGCGTCGTCCAGCGCTGGCCGGGCGCGGGCGGCCACGCGTCGGTCAGCGTGCCGGTGGTCACGACGTGGCCGGGCTCGACGCGCCAGCCCGGCGTGTCGCGCGCCATCGCGGCCAGCCACAGCCGCAGTGCCGCCAGCGGGCCGCCCAGCACGTTCGCGCCGACGCCGCGGTCGACGACGCGGCCGTCGCAGGCCAGCGTCATCGTCGTCGCTGCGAGGTCCTCGCCCAGCCGCGGCCACGCCACGACCGGCACGCGCGGGCCGACGAGCAGCCGCCCGTGCAGTGCGCCGTCGGCCACCGTGTCGGCGGCGGTGAAGCGCCAGCCCTCGCAGTGCGTGTGCACGACCTCGACACCATGCGCGACCCACTCGAGGCAGCCGACGAGCGCCGCCTCGTCCATCCCCGGCTCGGGGCTGCGCGCGAAGCCGAACACGATCTCGGGCTCGAGCCTCGGCTGCACGAGACCGGCGAGCGACAGCGTTGCGGCGGTGCCGTCGAGCAGTGTCAGCGTCGTGTCCCACACCGGGCCCCAGATCGGCGCGTGCACGCCGTAGCGGTCCCAGATCGTGCGGTTCGTGAAGCCGATCTTCCAGCCGACCACGCGCTCGCCGCGCGCGCTGCGGCGCCGGCGCAGGGCATCGGCCACGGCATAGGCATCGTGCAGCGTCAGATCAGGGCACTGCACGCTCGGCAGCGGCATCGGGCGCGCGCCGTCGTGCGCGGCCAGCACGGCGTCGGCCAGTGCCGCGACGTCGGCCGTCACGCCGCTCGCGGACGCAGCACGTCGAGCCCGCCCATGTAGGGGCGCAGCGCCTCGGGCACGACGACGCTGCCGTCGGCCTGCTGGTAGTTCTCGAGCACAGCGACCAGCGCACGCCCGACCGCCAGCCCGGAGCCGTTGAGCGTGTGCACGAGCTCGGGCTTGCCCTGCGCGTTGCGGAAGCGCGCCTGCATGCGCCGCGCCTGGAACGCCTCGCAGTTGCTGCACGAGCTGATCTCGCGGTACGTGTGCTGCGCCGGCAGCCACACCTCGAGGTCGTAGGTCTTCGCGCTCGCGAAGCCCATGTCGCCGGTGCACAGCAGCACGACGCGGTACGGCAGCCCGAGCTTTTGCAGGATCGCCTCGGCGTGGCCGACCATCTGCTCGAGCGCGGCGTCGCTGTCCTCGGGCTTCGTGATCTGCACCATCTCGACCTTGTCGAACTGGTGCTGGCGGATCATCCCGCGCGTGTCGCGCCCGGCGCTGCCGGCCTCGCTGCGGAAGCACGGGCTGTGCGCGGTGAGCCTGATCGGCAGCTGCGCGGCGTCGAGGATCTGCTCGCGCACCGTGTTGGTCAGGCTGATCTCGCTGGTGCTGATCAGGTACTGCTCGGGCTGGTCGTCGCTGCCGCCCCTGAGCACCCAGAACATGTCGTCGCGGAATTTCGGCAGCTGCCCCGTGCCCTCGAGCACCTCGCGGTTGACGATGTACGGCGTGTAGCACTCGGTGTAGCCGTGCTCGCCGGTCTGCACGTCGAGCATGAACTGCGCGAGCGCGCGGTGCAGCCGCGCCACCGGCCCGCGCAGCAGCGAAAAGCGCGCCCCGCTGAGCCTGGCCGCGGTGTCGAAGTCCAGCCCCAGCGGCGCCCCGACGTCGACGTGGTCGCGCACCGGGAAGTCGAACGTGCGCGGCGTGCCCCAGCGCCGCACCTCGACGTTGCCGGTCTCGTCGGCGCCCACCGGCACGCCCGGCTGCGGCAGGTTCGGCAGCTGCATCAGCAGCGCGTGCAGTTCGCCCTGCAGCGCGTCGAGCCGCTCGGCGCAGGCCTTCAGCTCGTCACCGAGCCCGCCGACCTCGGCCATCAGCGCCGCGGTGTCCTCGCCCTTGGCCTTGCGCTGGCCGATCTGCTTGGACAGCGCATTGCGCCTGGCCTGCAGTTCCTCGGTGTGCGTCTGCAGGCGCTTGCGCTCGGCCTCGAGCGCGGTAAAGCGCTCGACGTCGAGGAACGGTTGCGGGCGCTTGCGCGTCTCGAGGCGCGCGACGACGGACGGCAGGTCGCGGCGCAGCAGGTTGATGTCGAGCATGGCGGTCCTTCGTGGGCGAGGGATTTTCCATGAACGGCGACGGCGCCCGCAGGCGCCGTCGCCGCCGGGCGTGCAGCGCCGCTCAGCGCGAGGACGACGGCGTCGAGGGCACCTGCGCCATGCTCTTGTCGCCCAGCCCCATCGGCAGCGGGAAGCGCACCGTCTCGCGCACGCCGTCCATCGTGCGCACGCTGACCGCACCGAACTCGCGCAGCCGCGCGATGACCTGCTGCACCAGGACCTCGGGCGCCGACGCGCCAGCGGTCAAGCCGACGCGGGGACGCCCAGCGAACCACGCGGCCTGCAAGTCGTCGGCGGAGTCGACCATGTACGCCGGCGTGCCACGGCGCTCGGCGACCTCGCGCAACCGGTTGCTGTTGCTGCTCGTGCGGCTGCCGACGACGACCACGACGTCGACCTGCGGCGCGAGCAGCTTGACCGCGTCCTGCCGGTTCTGTGTCGCGTAGCAGATGTCCTGCTGCTTGGGCTCGCGCACGTGCGGGAAGCGCCGCTTGACGGCGGCGAGGATGTCGGCCGCGTCGTCGACCGACAGCGTCGTCTGCGTCACCACGGCGAGCTTGTCGCCGCGCGGCTGCACGCGCGCGACGTCGTCGACGTCCTCGACGAGGTAGATGCCCTCGGCGAGCTGGCCCATCGTGCCCTCCACCTCGGGGTGCCCCTTGTGGCCGATCATCACGAATTCGTAGCCCTCCTTGGCCAGCTTCGCGAGCTCGACGTGCACCTTGGTCACGAGCGGGCAGGTCGCGTCGAACACGTTGAAGCCGCGCGCGGCGGCCTCGGTGCGCACGGCCTTGCTGACGCCGTGCGCCGAGAACACCAGCGTCGCGCCCGGCGGCACGTCACCCAGGTCCTCGACGAAGATCGCTCCCTTGGCCTTGAGGTCGTTGACGACGTAGGTGTTGTGCACGATCTCGTGGCGCACGTAGATCGGCGCGCCGTACTTCGCGAGCGCGCGCTCGACGATCTCGATCGCGCGGTCGACGCCGGCGCAGAAGCCGCGCGGCTCGGCGAGCAGCACTTCCTCGACGCGGGACGGGCCCATCACAGCACCCCGATCACGTGCACCTCGAACCGCACCGGCTGGCCGGCGAGCGGGTGGTTGAAGTCGAACAGCAGCCAGCCTTCGTCGGCGGGGCCGACCTCGCGCACGACACCGGCGTAGTGGCCGCTGCCGTCGGGCGTCGGGAACTGCACGACGTCGCCGACCGCGTAGGTCGCGTCCGGGTCGCCGAGCTCGTGCAGCAGCGCGAGCTTGACGCGCTGCAGCAGCGCCGGGTTACGCTCGCCGAAGGCCTCGCCGGGCGCGAGGTCGAACGCGGCGCGCGCGCCTTCGGGCAGGCCGAGCAGGCGCTGCTCCATCGCCGGCGCGAGCTGCCCGCTGCCCAGCGACAGCGTGGCCGGCGCGCCGCCGAAGGTGCTGACGACGTCGGCGCCGTCGGGCCCGCGCAGCCGGTAGTGCAGCGTCAGGAACGAGTCCCTCCGAATGGTGTGGGCGGTCGCGGCGGCGGGCTGCATAGAGTGGATTCTAGGAGCCACCTCACCGCCCGCCCGGAGCGCACCCCTTGTCGATCAAGGACTTGCCCGCCGACGCACGCCCGCGCGAGAAGCTGCTCGCGCGCGGCGCACCGGCGCTGGCCGACGCCGAGCTGCTCGCGCTGCTGCTGCGCACCGGCACCGCCGGCACCGGTGTGCTGCAGATGGCGCAGCAGCTGCTCGCCACCTTCGGCGGCGTCGGCGGGCTGCTGCGCGCGGACGGCCGCGAGCTGGCGCGCGTCAAGGGGCTGGGACCG
This sequence comes from Calidifontimicrobium sp. SYSU G02091, assembly GCF_022631395.1. NCBI lineage: Bacteria > Pseudomonadati > Pseudomonadota > Betaproteobacteria > Burkholderiales > Sphaerotilaceae > Azohydromonas > Calidifontimicrobium sp. SYSU G02091. Next base: position 6,460 of record NZ_JALBGB010000005.1, on the reverse strand, counting down.
GCCAAGCGCGCCGAGCTGTCGGCCGTGCTCGAGCTGGCGCGCCGCGCGCTGGTGGCCGAGCTCGCGCAGCGCCCGGTGTTCGACGCGCCGCAGCGCGTCAAGGACTACCTGCGGCTGCAGCTCGCGCACCTGCCGCACGAGGTGTTCGCGGTGCTGTTCCTCGACCACCAGCACCGGCTGCTCGCGATGGAGGAGCTGTTTCGCGGCACGCTGTCGCAGACCAGCGTCTACCCGCGCGAAGTCGTCAAGCGCGCGCTCGCGCTCAATGCCGGTGCCGTCGTGCTCGCGCACAACCACCCGTCGGGTGTGGCCGAACCGTCGCGCGCCGACGAGTTCCTGACGCAGTCGCTCAAGGGCGCGCTCGCGCTGGTCGACGTGCGCGTGCTCGACCACTTCGTCGTCGGCGCGGCCGACGTCGTCTCGTTCGCCGAGCGCGGCCTGATCTAGCCGCGCCGGCACGGCGCGCCGCGGCCGGGGACAATCCCGGCGCCATGACCGTTCGCCGCCTGCAGGACCTCGCCGCGCTGAAGACCGCGCTCGCCGAGCAGCAGCGCGAAGCGCAGGCCCGTGCGGCGCGCGAGCGCGAGGCGGCGGCGCAGGTCGAGCGCGAGCGCTCGCTGTTCGCGCGCAGCGTCGGCCCGGTGCAACCGCTGCGTGACCGCGGTCTGGCGAAGATCGACCGCCCGCGGCCGGCGCCGCTGCCGCGACAGCGCGAGCGCGACGAGCGGGCCGCGCTGCGCGAGGCGTGGTCCGACGAGGTCGACGTCGAGCGCCTGCTCGACACCGACGGCGAGCTGAGCTTTCGCCGGCCGCACATCGCGCCCGACGTGCTGGCCAAGCTGCGCCGCGGGCGCTGGGCGATCCAGGCGCAGATCGACCTGCACGGCCTGCGCCGCGACGAGGCACGCGAGGCGCTCGCCGCCTTCCTGCGCGACGCGACACAGCGCGGGCTGCGCTGCGTGCGCGTCGTGCACGGCAAGGGTCACGGCTCACCCGGCAAGGCGCCGGTGCTCAAGGGCAAGGTGCGCGCGTGGCTGGTGCAGAAGGACGCCGTGCTGGCCTTCGTGCAGGCGCGCGCCGCCGACGGCGGCCACGGCGCGCTGGTCGTGCTGCTGGCCGGCGCGGCCGCGGCACCGCAGCGCGCCGACTGAACGCGGCAGACGTCAGCGACGCAGCACGTCGAGCCACGCGCGCTGCGCGTCAGTGAGCGCGTGGTCGGGGGTCAGCAGCGACGACGCGAGCGCGCTGCGGATCTCGGGCTCGGGCTCGGGGATGCCGGCGGTGACGAACGCGTCGAGCAGGCGCTTGGCGGCGTCGAGCGCGCGACCGTAGCGCTCCATGATCGCCGCCACCGACGCGTGCTGGTTCGGGTCGTCGAGCCAGCAGTCGTAGTCGGTCACGATGCCCACCGTCGCGTAGCCCAACTGCGCCTCGCGCGCGAGGAACACCTCGGGCACGTTGGTCATGCCGACGAGGTGGCAGCCGGCCTGGCGCAGGAACAGGCTCTCGGCCTTCGTGCCCAGGCGCGGGCCCTCGACGCAGGCGTAGGTCACGCCGCGGTGCAGCGGCAAGCCCAGCCGCTGCGCGGCCGCCGCCACCGCGTCGACGAGCCGCGCGCTGACCGGGTGCGCTGTCGACACGTGCGCGGCGACGCCGCCGCCGAAGAAGCTGCGCTCGCGCGTGCCGCGCGTCCAGTCGAAGTACTGCTCGGGCATCGCGAAGTGCCCCGGCTCGATGTGCTGTGCGAGGCTGCCCACCGCCGAGAAGCCGAGGATCTGCGTCGCACCGGCGCGCTTGAGCGCGAACACGTTGGCGCGGTAGTTGACCTCGTGCGGCAGCAGCCTGTGGCCCTTGCCGTGGCGCGCGAGGAACAGCAGCGGCACGCCGTGCAGCCGCCCGCGCTGCACGACCCCCGACGGCTCGCCGAACGGCGTCGGCGCGTCGAGGTTCTCGTCGATCGTCATGCCCGGCAGGTCGTACAGGCCGGTGCCGCCGATGATGGCCAGCATGGGGAACTCCTCGTCAACGTGCGCGGCCATCGTACGCGAAGGCGCCGCGTCGGCGCCCGTCGCGGGCTGCGCCGCTGGCGATCGCCACGGGGCGTGCGGCTTTGACGACCGTCAACGCGACCCGAGGCTGCCCGCCAGCAGCGCCTCAAGCGCCTGCAGCGTGTCGGCCTCGTGCAGCGGCTTGTCGCGACGGATGCGCAGCATGCGCGGGAACCTCAGCGCGATGCCGCTCCTGTGGCGGGGGCTGCGCTGGATGCCCTCGAAGCCGAGCTCGAACACGAGGCTCGGCACGACGCTGCGCACCGGGCCGAACTTGTCGATCGTCGTCGCGCGGATGACGCGGTCGACCTCGGCGAACTCGGCGTCGCTCAAGCCCGAATACGCCTTCGCGCACGGCACCAGCTGCAGCGCACCGTCGGCCGGCGCCCGGCGCTGCGCGATCGCGTCGACCACCGCCTGCGCCTCGGCGGCGTCGGCCGGTGCGCGGCTCCACACCGCGAACGTGTAGTCGGTGTAGACGCCGGCGCGCCGCCCGTGGCCGCGCTGCGCGTAGACGAGCACCGCGTCGGCCGTCATCGGCTCGACCTTCCACTTCCACCACAGCCCCTCGGCCTTCGTGCGCCCGCTGCCGTAGCCGCTGTCGCGGCGCTTGAGCATCAGCCCCTCGACGCCGTGCTCGCGCGAGCGCGCCCGCAGCGCGGCCAGCGTCGGCCAGCCGTCGGCGTCGAGCAGCGGCGAGACGCTCACGCCGGCCGCGGCGCAGGTCGCCTCGAGCCGCGCGCGGCGCACGTGCTGCGGCTCGCCGCGGCAATCGATGCCGTCGGCCTCGAGCAGGTCGTAGGCGACGAAGTGCACCGGCGCCTGCGCGAGCACCGTCTTCGTCAGCGTCTTGCGCCCGATGCGCTGCTGCAGCAGCGCGAACGGCGCCGGCGCGCCGTCGCGCCACGCGAGGATCTCGCCGTCGAGCACGGTGCCGTCGGGCAGCGCCTGCGCCAGCGCGACGACCTCGGGGAAGCGCTCGGTCACCAGCTCCTCGCCGCGCGACCAGATCCACACGCCGCCGGCGCGGCGCACGAGCTGCGCGCGGATGCCGTCGTACTTCCACTCGGCGAGCCAGTCGCCGCGCGGCCCGAGCGCGTCGGCCAGCGCGGCGGCGTCGCCGGCCACGCCGGGGTCGAGCGCATGCGCGAGGAAGAACGGGTACGGCTGGCCGGGCTCGGCGGGCGCCGTGTCGCCGCGCGCGATCAGCGCGAGGTAGCGTTCGGCGGTCGGCGTGGCGCGCGCATCGGTGTAGCCCATCATGCGTTGCGCGACGAGCTTGACGTCGATGCCGGCCACCGCCGCCAGCGCGCGCTGCACCAGCAGCCGGCTGACGCCGACGCGGAATCCGCCGCCGATCAGCTTGACGAGCAGGAAGCGCTGGCGCGTGTCGAGCTCGCGCCACCACCGCGCGAGCGCCTCGGCCTGCGCCTCGGCAGGCTGGCCGCGCAGCGGCAGCAGCCGCTGCTCGACCCATTGCGCGAGCCCGAGCGAGCTCTCGGCCACCGGCGGCGGCAGCACGAGCGCGATCGTCTCGGCGAGGTCGCCGACTGCCTGGTAGCACTCCTCGAACAGCCAGTCGGCGATGCCGGCCTCGCGCACCGCGGTGGCGCGCAGCAGCGCGGTGGGCACCGTCTGCCGCGGCTTGCCGCCGGCGAGGAAGTACGCCGCCCACGCCGCGTCGGCGGGCGCGGCGCACTCGAAGTGGCGCTGCAGCGCCGCGAGCTTGCCGGCGGTCGACGTGCTCGCGTCGAGTTCGGCGTAGAGGTCGGCGAAGTCGCGCATCGGGGTGGCCAAACCGCGGCATTGTGGCCATCAGGGCCGGCCGGGCGTCGCACCCGGCGCGCTAAGCTCGCGGGCATGACCTCGCCGCCCACCCCCGCTTCCACGCCGTCGTCGCCCGGCACGCCGCGCCGGCGCGACAACGGCAACCCGCTGCTCGAGGTCGTCGTCGCGATCGTCGTGCCCGCCGTGATCCTGATGAAGTTCAGCGGCGACCAGCACCTCGGCACGACGACGGCGCTGCTCGTCGCGCTGGCGTTCCCGCTCGGCTGGGGGCTGTACGGGCTCGTGCGCCAGCACAAGCTGAGCTTCATCGCGGTGCTCGGCGTGATCAGCACGCTGCTGACCGGCGGCATCGGGCTGCTCAAGCTCGACCCGCAGTGGCTCGCCGTCAAGGAGGCCGCGGTGCCGGGGCTGATCGGGCTGGCGGTGCTGCTGTCGGCGCGCACGCGCTGGCCGCTGATCCGGATGCTGGTCTACAACCCCCAGGTGCTCGACGTCGACAAGGTCGACGCGCAGCTGGCCGCGCGTGGCAACGTCGATGCGTTCGAGGCGCGGCTGCGCAACGGCACGCTGCTGCTGGCCGGCACGTTCTTCTTCTCGGCGGCGATGAACTACCTGCTCGCGCGCTGGATCGTCACCAGCCCCGCGGGCACCGAGGCGTTCAACGAGGAACTCGGGCGCCTGACGCTGATGAGCTACCCGATGATCGCGCTGCCGTCGATGGCGATGACGCTGGGCGTCGTCTACTACCTCGCGCACGGCGTCAAGCAGCTCACCGGGCTGACGCTGATGGAGATGCTGCACCACCCCGGCGATCCCGCAGCGAAGTGACGGGGCTTGGCCGCGGCCTGGCGGGCCGCCGATACCATGCGGTTCATGGAGGGACCGTTCGGCGAGTTCGCCCTGCTGCTGATGATCTGCGCGCTCGCCGGCGCGGTGTTCGTGCGCCTGAAGCAGCCGGTGCTGATCGCCTACATCGTCGTCGGCATCCTCGTCGGGCCGTCGGTGTTCGGGCTGGTCGGCGCGCACGACCAGATCGACCTGCTGGCGCAGGTTGGTGTGGCGGTGCTGCTGTTCGTCGTCGGCCTCAAGCTCGACCTGCACCACATCCGCCACATCGGGCCGGTCGCGCTGGCCACCGGGCTCGGGCAGCTCGGCTTCACGATCGCGTTCGGCTTCGTGCTGATCCTCGCGCTCGGCAAGGGCGTGATGGAGGCGTTGTACGTCGCGGTGGCGCTGACGTTCTCGAGCACGATCATCATCGTCAAGCTGCTGAGCGACAAGCGCGAGCTCGACAGCCTGCACGGGCGCATCGCGGTGGGCTTCCTGATCGTGCAGGACCTGGCCGTCGTGATCGCGATGATGACGATGAGCGCCCTGCGCGGTGCCGGCGGCACCGAGGGCGACCCGGCCGCGTGGCTCGACGTGCTGCTCTCGCTCGGCTGGCGCTTGGCCGCGGCCGCGGCGCTGATGTTCGTGCTGATGCGCCACGTGCTGCCCGTCGTCGTCTCGGCGATGGCGCGCTCGCAGGAGCTGCTGCTCGTGTTCGCCGTCGCGTGGGGCATCGCGCTGGCCGCGCTCGGCGAGTGGGCCGGCTTCAGCAAGGAGGCCGGCGCCTTCCTCGCCGGGTTCTCGCTCGCCTCGACGCCGTACCGCGAGGCGATGAATGCGCGCCTGACGGGCGTGCGCGACTTCCTGCTGCTGTTCTTCTTCATCGACCTCGGCGCCAAGCTCGAGCTCTCGACGCTCGGCGCCGAGGTCGGGCCGGCCGTCGTGCTGTCGCTGTTCGTGCTGATCGGCAACCCGCTGATCGTGATGGCCATCATGGGCTACATGGGCTACCGCAAGCGCACCGGCTTCCTCGCCGGGCTGACGGTGGCGCAGATCAGCGAGTTCTCGATCGTCTTCGTCGCGATGGGCATCACGCTCGGCCACGTCGGCGTCGAGGCGCTCGGGCTGACGACGCTCGTCGGGCTGGTGACGATCACGGTGTCGACCTACATGATCCTGTACTCGCAGCCGCTGTACGAGAAGCTCGCGCCGTGGCTGGGCCCCTTCGAGCGCCGGCGGCCGTTCCGCGAACTCGCGGTGGAGCGCCAGCCGCGGCCCGAGCGGCCCGTCGAGGCCATCGTGTTCGGCCTCGGGCGCTACGGCAGCCGACTGCTCGCGCAGCTGCGCGACGCCGGCGTCGAGGCGATCGGCGTCGACTTCGACCCCGAGGCGGTGCGCGAGCTGCGGCGGCACCGCCTGCCGGTGCGCTTCGGCGACGGCGAGGACCCCGACTTCCTCGAGTCGCTGCCGCTGGCCGAGGCGCGCTGGGTCGTCACGACGTTCCCGCAGTGGGAGAGCAACCGCGCGCTGCTGCACGCGCTGAAGTCGGCCGGCTACCGCGGCCACATCGCCGGCGCGGTGCGCGACAACGCGCACGCGCTGGCGCTGGCGCGCGCCGGCATCGACCGCGTGCTCAACCCGTTCGAAGACGCGGCCGACCGCGCCGCGCAGACCCTGGCCGCGGAGATCCGTCCGCAGGAGCAACCGGCATGAGACACCCTGTGTCAACCCCCCGCTGTTTTGAGCAACATTTGAAGTCCGCCGTGTGCGCTGGGGTCGTAGGGTTTGCGGTCGAT